>CATKAP010000218.1 GCA_949746255.1 uncultured bacterium | reverse complement strand
TCTTTTTTTTTTTTAATGATACGGCGACCACCGAGATCTACACTCTTTCCCTACACGACGCTCTTCCGATCTGCCCCTTAAAGCGTTAATTACACGTTATATTTTGCCATAAGTTTTAATAGCATATTAAAATTTTCGTTTAAAATATCAGACTCAACCGGCGAAAGCGCGCCCTTCATTTGAAGCACCGCAAGAGTGTTTTTTAATTTTTCAAGCTCCATTCTGTCTGTTTTACCCAAATTTTTACTCAATAATTTTTCTGTGACCGAAACGGCGTGCTCCAACCTGACGTTGGTTTTGGCCGCGGGAACTTCCGCGCGCATGTTTTTCGGAAGCGATACGGGCATAGAAGAAAGTAAAACTTCCTTTTGCGCCTGCGGCGCCGGTTTTTTACCCGAACTTGCCGCGCGCAACGCGCCGTATAAAATATAGCCCGCAACCCAAAACAACACCGCGACAAGAACGGATTGAGCAAAAGGCTGTTTAATTAAAAAAACAGCCAAAACAAGCGCGGAGTAAGCGTTGGTTAAACTTAAAAACGGGCGTTTTTCCGCCGCTCTTATTTTTTTCGAAAACGCGCACCCCAACAATGAAAGCAAAAAAATTCCCGCATAAGTTCCGCATACCACCCAAACAAGAGTATCGAACGGAACCGAAGAAAACACAGAATATAATTTTTCGGATAAATTAGTAAACATATCATAGATTATAGCCGTACGTTTAACAAAAACGGACGGCTATTTTGTCGAAATTTAAATTATTTTGTCTACAATTCTATTTGCGTTTTTTTGAATATGTTAACTATAACCGCGGAAATTTTCTTTTCGTCCGCGCCCGTTATCTTTGCCGCCGCTTTACGGTATAAAGAAAGCTGCGCCGAATATTTTTTTATAAGTTCTTCGTCGGTTTTACGCGAATATTTATAATCCACTATTTTATAACCGAAATCGCCTTCGGCAAATAAGTCTATCGCTCCCTGCACAAGCACGTAATCCGCTACCGTTACTCCCTGTAAAATTTCGTTTGCGGGCAAACGGCATAAAAATTCCCGCTCGCGATAAAGTTTTGCCCCCGCAAGCGTGGAAAACACGGGTATTTTTAATATTTCTTCGAGTTCTTCCGCAGAAATAAGTTCCGCCTGTCCGGAAGTTATCTTACCGCTTTTTATAAACTTTTCCAGTTGTAATTTTATTTGACTCAACCCGCGCGAGTTGAAATCGCAAAGCTCCAAAAACCTGTGATAAGCCGTTCCCCGCTCCGTTCCCGTCTCTCCTTCTCCTCCGAAAAGTTGATGGTCTGTATAATAAGGCTCGGTTTCCATATTTTTCAATATAGCCGAAGCCGAGCTTTTAACGGGTAAATTGATACTGTCGGCATACGTGTAAGGACGGGCAAACCTTTTGACTATTTCCGCGACCACCGCAGGATTGCTTTCCTTTGCTTTTTCCGCCGACGTTACGTCTTCCCCGCTTTCGGGCGTAATTTCTTCGGGGAAAAATTTATTCATATCGAAAGTCTGTGCATAGCTGCGCGCTTCCGTTACCGCAGAAGAATCGTATTCTTCCGTTTCTTCGGCAAGAATATACAAATCGCACATTGCGCGCGTACAAGCAACGTAAAACAAATTAAGCTCGTTTTTCAGCTCTTCCGACGCGGAACGCATTTTGCAAAGTTTACGCAAAACTGTATCGTATACGAGCATGTTTTCTTTATCGTAATATTTGGGCGCAAAACCGAATTCGTCGTCGAAAGGCACCTCGTTGTATTCCGCACCTTTAAAACTTCTGCAAATATCGGCAAGAATTACCACTGGAAATTCCAGCCCTTTAGAAGCGTGCATGGTCATAATTTTAACGCTATCCGACGGAGCGTCGGCGGGAGAAGATATATTGAAGCCCCCCGCTTTTATTTTTTCCAAAAACGCCGTAAGAGGCAAAGCAGCGCCCTCGCCGACAAGCCTTAAAACGTTTTTCAGTTTTTCGCCTCCGCCAAGACCGTAAGCCGCCTCCAAACCGTATCTTTCCAAAATTTCATCGGCAAGCGCGCCCGTATTCAGAATTTCCGATAAGCTGCGTAATTTTTCAAGATTTAAATAAAATTTTTCAAGTTTTTCGGAAATTTCACCGCGTATTTCCGCCGCATATGCACGGCAACATTCACGGAATGGCGGATTTTTTTTAGAAGAACACGAAAGCCTGTTTTCCTTGGCGGCTATTCTTATATAGGCGAGTTCGTTTTCAGTCATATTCCCGACGGGAGACAACAATGCGGAAACAAGCGGTATATCCTGTTCGGCGTTATCTATCAACGACAATATGTCGATAAACTGCTTCACTTCCGGCATTGCGCAAATATTGCTTTCGCCGGCGCCCGAAACGGGTATGCCGTTATCTCTTAAAGCGCGAGTTATTCCCTCCGCGCTGGCGCCCTTATTCTTACGGGTAAGAATACATATATCCGAATATTTTAACGGCGTAAAAGCGCCGGTTGCAAGGTCGTAATATTCGCCGTCGCGCACCATTTTATTTATAAGCGAAACAACGGCCAGACCTTCGCGGGTGTTTTCGCATTTTTCACCGCCGTTGAGCACCGAATATACGCCGAGTTCGCGTTCCTTTTTAGGTTCCTTTCCGAATAAAAACAAACTGCATTTGCCGTAGTTTTCCGGATACGCCCCGCCGCGTATCATCCGAGAACTTTCCGCGTAATCGAAACCGCAGGATTCCGTGCCCATTACTTCCGAAAACAATTTATTAACAAAATTAACCACGCCGTCGGAACTCCGGAAATTATTCGAAAGGCGCAAAGCCGTTCCTTCTCCGCCCATGAATTTATTGTATTTCTCAGCAAAGAACAGCGAACGGCTGCCGCGAAATCCGTATATAGCCTGCTTTACGTCGCCAACCAAAAACACCTCTCCGCCGAGAGAAGAAATTATTTCCTCCTGCACGGGATTTACGTCCTGATATTCGTCGACAAACACATATTTGAAAGAATTGCCGATTTCCGCGCGCGCTTCTTCCGTTTCGGGGGAAGTTAAAAGTTTAAGCGTCAAATGTTCCAAATCGTTATAATCCAGCTTGTTCTCTTCACGCTTAACCGCGGTATATTCAGCGTCGAACATCATTAAAACGCGGGAAAACGCCGCGGCAAGCTCTCCGCTTTTTAAAAATATTTCTTTTTCCGTTCGCTCGTCGGTATAATCCCCGCGCAACGCGTTGAAACGCTTTGTAAGATTTTCCTTAAAAGCTTTAAACGCTTCGCCCGCTTCCTTATCCTGCGGCGGGTCGGAAGGCTTTCTCGTTACGGTAAACGGTCGTTTTCCTTCAAATAAATTGTTTGCCGAGGACAACAACGACTGCCGCATTTCATCGAATATCGTTGCGTAGGTTGTTTTATTAGTTTCCACGGCAAACGTTCTTTCAAATTCTTCAAGACTGCATACTAAGGGGGCAATTTTCATTTTTCTGCGCTTTAACAATTCTCCGCAAATACTGCCGAACCCTTCTTCGGTATAAAGTTTTACACAATTTTCAAGTACTTTGTCATAACGCGCCGTACTTCTCACCGAAGAGTACGCAGAATCTATAAGTCTTTTAACCGATAAATCGTTACGCTTGCGCATAAGACAATTCAAGACTGTTTTAAAATCGGCGTCGTTTTCTTCGTACAATCTTTCGAACAGCTCGTCCATCGCTCGCGATTTCAAAGTTTTCGCAACCGAATCGTCGTCGGATATTATGTCGAACCCGCCGTCGATACCGAGCGCATAAAAATACGTTCTCAAAAGACGGGCGCAAAAAGAATGTATTGTGGAAATATTTGCGGAGGAAATTTTGGAAAGCTGAACTTTAAGCCGCGCCGCGGTGGCGTCGTCCGCACCTTCCACTTGCTTTATGAGCGCGGCGCGCAATTTTTCTTTCAGTTGCGCGGCGGCCTTTTTGGTAAAAGTTACGGCGAGAATGTCGTCCAAATCCGCGCCGCCGACAACGGCGTTAACAAGTTTACGTATCATTACGAAGGTTTTTCCGCTACCGGCGGAAGCCGAAACTATAACCTTGCCTCGGCTTTCAACCGCCGCGCGCTGTTCTTCGGTAAGATTAACCATTTTCGCCCTCCTTAATCTTCCTTACAAGTTCCGCAATATCGGAACACCTGACCGAAGAAAAAGATCTCTCTTCGCCGTCTTTTCCGGCGGCAAAACCGCAACTCCCGCCGGCTTTACAAAATTTGCAGGTTCCTTCCGCGGGCGAAGGCGCTACGTTGCCCGCCAAAAATTCTTTAATTCCGCCCGACGCAACCAACTTAGAATAATCCAAAAAGCAAGAAAATTCTTCTTTAGACATAGCGCCGTCAACCTTTCTGCCCGCGAAATAAGCTTCCACGTAATCGCTTTTCTGTTTGGGTTGAACGCGAATATCCGAAGCGGCCACAACCTCGTCGCTTCCGTCCATAAAGCCCTGCAAACGGAATACGCCGTCGGCTTTTTCCCTGTATTCTATCGACGCGGGGAAATAATACGCCCCGGCAGCGCGCAAACCCTGCGAAACGCTCAACAGGTATAAAGGCAATTGCAATTTTGCCCCCATGTAATATTTTGTAGCCGAAGCGTCTATAGAGCCCGTCTTATAATCTATAATCCGCACCATATCGCCGCTTCCGTCCACACGGTCTATTCTTCCGAAAAGTTTAACACCGTCATTCAAACTGATTTCGCACTTGCTTTCCGCGGAAGTTACCGTAAAAGACGAATTTTTAATCTGCTGATACATTCCCGACGATACTTTAACGGCTTCTTCTATAAGTTCGCCCGCGGTATATTTTCCGCTTGCGGAATCGGTCAGAGAAGAATACGGCGGACGTGAAAGCTTGCTTTCGGCAAGTTCTCTGGCGCGTTCCGAAAGTTTTTCCTCCGTTTCCAATCCGTTTATTTCGGGAGCGAGATCCTGCAACACCGAATGAATAAAATTGCCCGTGTCAACGGCGCGCAACGCGCCCTCTTCCCTCTCCTGTACTTTTAATCCCTGCCGCATAAAACTCAAATACGGACAAGCGAAATAAGATTCCAGAGCCGTGGGAGATATGCTGTTATAACTTAAATAAAGCCGTTTGCCGCATGATATTGCCGCCGGAACGCGTTTTTTAAGAGCGGCAAGCGCGGCTTCCCTCTCGCCGCAAAGTTTTAACGCTTCGAATATCGAAGAAGCAAATTTACCGTTGTAAGCGTTTTGCAAACGGCACAAGGCAGGCAATTTTTCACTGCAATAATACGGTAACGCTCTTCCCTTATCTTCTAACCTGCTTAAATTTACGGCTTTAAGTTCCCCGCCGGACGGAGCGTTGAATACGGCGGTCGCATAAGATACAATTTCACTCGGAACACATTCTCCGCCGTCGTTCCGCAACGGATAAGTAAGATATAAATTTTCTCTGAAAGAGCATATATTCAGCGAGCAAACTTCTCTTCTTCGTAAATTAACCTGCCGTAACTTGGGAGATATATTAAGGGTTACGCTTTCCAAAGCCGAAATTTCCCTGTCGGTCAAAAGGGCGGTATCCGCGCCCGCGTCGGGAACTTCGCCGGTCAAATGCACGGCGAACACAACGTCGCTGCCCGTATTGGCAGTCTCGGACAACCCTCCCACGAAAACGGCGTCCGCCTTGGGCGGAATAAGCGAAATTTTCATCGCCGAAAAACCGCTTTTCAATATTTTTAAAAATTCTTTTAAATCGCCCGAACCGTCCGTCAACGCTTCGGCTTCGTCCAAAACGCTTAATAAAGCTTCGTATGCGCGCAAATTAAATTCCGATTCGGCGGGACGTTCGTCTCGGAATTCTTCGGCAAGCGATTTAAGTTTAACTTCCGCTTCAAACTCCGACAAAAGTTTTCTTATCCCCTCGCATATGCCCGATTTAGCCTCACTTGAAAGAATTTTAAGTCCGCTTAAAAATATGCCGCGCACCTTGGTTACGATTTTAAAATCGAACCCGAAGTTTTCGCACAGTTCTTCCTTAGGTTCCCTGTTGACCGCGCCGCGCCAACCGCAAAGTTTTAACGCGTAATTTCTGAATACATCCTTTTCCCTGCGCTTTGCCGGAAATAACGGCGAAGAAATTACAAAATCTACGTCCTGCGGCCTGCAACCTGATATCACGCATGAAACGTAAGAGGTTACAAACGCGCACAACGGGTGTTCCGCGAGCGAAAATCTTCTATCCGCATAATAGGGAATACGGTAACGGGAAAAAACTCTGGCAAGCGCGCGTTCGCCTTTTTCCACGTCCGGAAGCATTACCGAAATTTTAGCGTATCTTTTGCCGCCGTCTATGACGTGCCGCTTGATATTCGCGGCTACGTATTCCAATTCTTCGTTTTCGTCCGAGGCTTCGAATATAAAAACCCTGCCGTTTGCGTTTCGGGGGTTAAAATAACTTTTCGGTTCGAAAAGCGAACGCCTTAAAACCTCCGCTTCTTCGGTTCGGATTCCCGTTGCGTTAACGACCTCCGCGCCGCCGAATTCTTCCGCGATTCCGGAAAACGCCGCGCAGGCTTCGTTTACGTATAACGCTTCCGCGCCGCCGATAAAAAGTCCGTACACGCTTCGCGCAGCGGAAAACGCCGCGCGTACACAGTCGGCGGTAGTGCTCGTAAACGCCTGAAAGCCGAGAAACACCACCGAGCCGCCGCGGATTTTTTCGCTTGTTTCTATAACCTCGCCGAGCTGACGGAGATAACCGTTTCTATCCTGTTTTCCGCTTCTTTCGAGTTCCTCCGTATATTCCGCATAAATAAGCGCCAAATCGTGAAGTTTACCGCCGAGAAGTCCGCCGCTGAAAGAAGCTTTTGCAACGTCGTCCGCGGAAATGCGCGAGGAATAAAAAAGCGCTATTGTGTCGTATACGCTCTGCGCCGCCGAAGTCGCGGAAAGTTTTTTAAACAGAATTAAACTTTCCCTGTTGCGCTCTATAATCTTCCTTATAACCATAGCCGAGCCCTGACTTGAAAGCACGTTTAAGCTTTTGCCCTTTTCTGCGGAAAGAAAGCGCGCAAAAGTATATACCGAAGTAAGGAACGTCCCCTCTACCGCCGCGCAAACGGTGCGTTCGGCGGCGAGAGAAAGCCTGTCCTCGCAAAAAACAACGGTTCTTAAACCCTTTTGCTCGTTATATTTTACTATTTCCTTTAATTTTTCAAACGCGGTTGAAAGCGCGGCGCAGTTATAAGCTTTAATCATATTTTCATTTTACCACAACCTAAGGTAATTTTAAAGAATTATAGCGTAAAAGTTTTTACAATTTTAAAAATATATGATATACTTTAGTCTAAGCAAAGTAAATTATAATGGTAAATTTATGAAAAAATCTTTAATTACGGTTATCGCGGCGACCGCTCTGATATGCGCCGTAGGAGCTTCCGGTTGCGCGGGACCGACTAAAAGCGTCGTTGCGCTGAATTCAAACTGGTTTTCAAACACCACATTCAAAAGTATACAACCTACTTTTATCAACACAGCCGACAACGCCCAATTTTCGAGAGAAGAAGTAAACTACGACGTAAAATTCGTTAAATCGGAAGTAGGCAATATTACCTACTCGGTAGAATATGCCGAAGGCGGCACATACAATACGATTTTTTACGCGCAACCCTTCGATATAGAATCCGAATTTGTTTGCTCCGAGTTTAAAGAAAGTTATAAAGACGCGGCAAAAAAAGGCATTACCGCTTATTTTTACAAAACCGAACTGAATATTCCCTCGGTTACCTTTACATGCGGAACCGAACGGGAAACTTTCGAAAACCAAACTCAGGTTACGGAATGTTGGTTTCTCTCGGTTGAAAACAAACTCCAACCGTTATACGCGAAAACAATCGAAAAATGCGCCACCCCCGCCGCTTTACAGGCAAACGACCTCAAATCGGCTTACCGCCTTGTCGACTGCGAGTACGTAAATTATTACAATTTTAACGGCTCTGCGGTAAAAACGGTAAAAACGGACAATCTTGCCCAAACGAATAAAGAAACCGTAACAGTAAAAGAGAATTTATCGGAAGCGCAAAGCACGCTTTTCGACGTCGCTCAAATAGAGATAGTGGCGCGCGCGCAAAATCTCGGAGACGGAAGTTTTTCTCAGGGAATAAGCCTGTACACGCCCGCAAGCGGCGTAAACGGGTATATTCTTACGGGCGGTCCCGTTTTGCTCACCGAATCGGATAAAACGGCGTTTACGGATATTTTAAAACCCCACGGTCTTTACGAAGATTTGAAAGACGGCGAAGGTAATTCCAAAGGACTTCAAACTACCGCCGTTACGCTTACTTACAACAGCTCTATGGCTGGTTATTCTCCGTCGTACATTTTTACGGCGGTAAACAATAAACGTAACAACGCAGGCAGAGCCACTATGGTAAAAGCTATTATTCCCATAGCTTTCAGTCACGGCAATTTCGAATATAACTTAAAATCGATTGCAAGCACTTTCTGGAATGAATAAATGAACCAATAAATCCCCGCAGACTAAACGTCTGCGGGGATTTTTAAAATTTTCAATCACAATACGTTTCGGTATGATATTTTTTACAACCGCAATACGGACATTTCAATTTGCGCGTTTTTGGCGTATGCGGCGCAAAAAACATTTCAAGGAACTTAGGTTTGAATTTTTTACAGCATTCCCGACATATATACGCCGTGTTCTTGAAATAAATCACCGTCAAGGCTACCATTGCCGCGATAACGCAAGGCATACCTACCGCAAGCGGTAACCACATGCCCCAAACCGCCCACAACACGATAAACGCGGTTCCCGCGATGAACGACAGTACTGTCAATACAATCATTATCGCATAAACCAATTTAAGTTTTTGCTGACCTTTCATAACTTTTTGTACATCAAAAAACATTTTCGGAGAAATCGCGCTTCTCTCGGCGAAATGGCGTTTTACCGCCCGTATACATTCCAGACGCTCTTTAGCGCTCTCTATTTCGTGCAATGCGGAATTTTCTTTATCGTCAAGCACGTCCGATATTATCGCAAGCCCGTCGCCGCCGCTTAAAACGTCCTTTATTTCCAAAAGACTGAGCCCCAAACTTTTATACATGCAAATAATCTGCATGGATTTAAGTTCGTTTTCGCCGTAAAGCCGTCTGCCTCCTTCGGAAAGCGTTTCGGGTTTAAGCAAACCTTCCTTGTCGTAAAACTGTACGGTACGCACGGTTATGCCGCAAAGTTCGGCTATTTCTCCCGTAGAATATGACATACTTACCTCCTTCATGTTCCAATATAGCGTATTACGTAACGTAACAAGCAAGCGTTTTTACTATGTATTTTTAAAATTATTAATATTTTTTTAAATTTTTATGTTCCCGAGCGTTATATTGCCTTTTAAAATTTCCTCGAATAAACTTTTACACCAATTATTAAAAACAGAAAAAATTTCCGGCAAAGAATCGAACTTCAAGCAAATTACTTCGTAGTTTTCGTTAAAATCAGAAATTATTGAAGAATATACGCTTCCTTCGGCCGATTGTCCGCCTAACGCGATTCCTCCGCGGGCAACATCGCCAATAGCGACATATGAACCGTAAGCATATCCGCCGAAAGCGTAACCGCCTACCGCACAGCCGCCGAAAGCAAACATACCTATAGCAACCCCGCCGCACGCTATAAATCCCACGGCAATTCCGCCTACTGCGAACGCGCCTAAAGCTAAAGCGCCCATTCCAAGCAGTAATCCCAAACCTACCGAGCCCATAGCCAAAAGCCCCAAGGCAAAAACTCCGAACGCAAAGATTCCGAGTGAAAATATTCCTACAGAAAATATCCCGACAGATTTAATACCCACGGCAAAAAAGCCCTTTGCCGTTCTGCCCAATCCTATATTAACGTGAACCAGAGGCAAACTACCAATGCACTTTTTACTTTTATATTCGAAATGCCAACTTTTCATGCGTTCGGCTATATTTACCGAGCCGCTCTCTTCCGCCCTTTCACGGCTTGCCTCGCCGTACTTCAACAGCCAGTCCACACTGCAACCGAAAAGTTTACTCATGTTTAAAAGCTGCGCCGTTTCCGGGAAAGTCAAATCGCTTTCCCAACGGGAAACCGCCTGCCGGGTAACGCCGAGTTCCGACGCGAGTTCCGTTTGCGTAAACCCCTTTTCCTTTCTGCATTTCGCTATTTTTTCACCCGTGGTCATATGCCGCCTCCTTGTTGATCACAAATAATTATACGCCTTTACCGTTATTTAATCAATAAATAAAAATTGCAAAAAGTAACTTTTGAGTTGCTTTTAATAAAACAGAGAAAGCGGACGCGCCTTACGGCGCGTCCGCTATTCAGAAGGTAAAAAGATTTCAGTGTATACTTAACTATTTAAGCCGTCGTTTTTTTATCGCCGAAAAACGCGCTTATTATTACCGCAACCGCGGAAAGCAACATGAACACCATAGCGGCAACCGAAGTATCGAAAACGCTCCAG
Organism: uncultured bacterium; assembly: GCA_949746255.1. GTDB lineage: Bacteria > Bacillota > Clostridia > Christensenellales > Borkfalkiaceae > Coproplasma. The sequence continues at coordinate 54,935 of CATKAP010000218.1, read as the reverse complement.
CCTAACGCGTTATGACTATCCCATGTAAATAAATCCGCAACCAAACCGACTCTGTCGTTCAACATTACGCCGAGAGCCACGCATATGAGAACCAAAGCCGCAAGCTTTGCCGCCGCAGTAAAATAATGTTGCGAACCGAATTTAACCGTAAGATAAGCTCCCGCCGCGAAAAGAACCGCCGCTATGAAGGCCGCCGCAATAGCTCCGTTTCCGCCTATTATAGAGTAGCCCGCCGTCGAATTAGTCGATATAAATATGCAAGCGCCTATCAAAGCCAATAATGCCGCCGCAGAACCGAACCAGAAAGCCAAGCCCGTCTTTTTAATAAATTCTTTCATTTATACTACCTCCTTCTTTCCCTTTAATACGGAAACAACGTACATTGCCGCGCATCCCGCCGAAAGCACCGCAGTAACGGTTATACCGGCAATATACATAGCTCTCCAGGGAGTCATACGCCATTCCTTATGAGTGGACGCATTGTAACGGTTCATAAGATTGGACTGTCCGAAAGACCAAAGCGTTCTCTTTATAGAGGTCTTGATAATATTCTGCATCGTCGCGTCCTTGGCGAACATGTCGGGAGAAAGCGTTATACCGTCCGCCTGAGCGCCTATCTTGCTTGCAAAATCTTCCGTGCTCGTCGGGTTGCCGAAACGAAGGTCATAGCCTGTGCAACCGGCGTAAACCATACCCGTATAAAGGTCTTTATCGTCGCTTATATCGGTAACGGCATAGCCGTTGAAGCCCCACTCCTTTTGAAGTATTCCCGTCATCATTCCCCAGCTGTTGGTAACTTCCACAGGACCTACTTTGGAGAACGAAGTCATAAGACCTATCATTCCTTCGCCGTCATATTTAACCGCTTCCACGCCGATTTGATATGCGCGAAGCTCTATTTCTCTTGCGCGCTGTTCTGTCATGAAGGGGGCAACGCCGTTACGGTTTGTTTCCTGATCGTTGAATACGAAGTGTTTGGGAGCCGAAATAAGTCCCTTATTGCGCGCAGCTACGGCAAATTCCATTGCGCACACGCCTGAAAGCACGGGGTCTTCGGAATAGTACTCGCCGTTTCTTCCGTTGTATGCGTGACGGTGAGTATTAAGTCCTACGCCCCAAACTATGGGAAGCCCTACAAACAAAGCTTCGTTGCCTACAAAATTACCTATTTCATACATAAACTCGTCGTTGAACGACGCCGCCACAAGCGGAGCGCAACCGAATACCTGACCGTTCCAGTTGCTGTCCTCGCCTTCAAGAACAGACCAGGGAGCCTTAGGGTCCTTAGTAGCTTTAAGATCGAACACAATACCGTTGCCGGCGTTGTCTGTAGCGGCGGTCAAAGCTATGAAATCTATACCGCCCAAAGCAAGGAAGTTGGGGCCCGCGTTGGAAGCGAAAGCCGTAGCTTCTTCTAGATTGATCTGATTTAAAAGGTCGTTCCAGCGGTAATCGTCCCAATCGGAAAGCACCATCTGGTAGAATTTATAAGCCGTTTCCGTACTGTTCCATTTAATTCCCGAAACGTCGTCGTCCGTTTTTATAGTGTAATAGGTTTTACCGTCCGAGGAAGCCGCTATTTTACCGTTAAGCAAAGGTTTCATGTCGTCTGGAGCGGCGAGAGAGGTGTGTTTAACGGGATAAGTTCCGTCCCAATCGCTTCTGGAAAGATAGGTTATTTTTGTTCCGCCGAAATTGTTCCAGTCTATATAATCTATCTGGTTGCTGATTTTTTGGTTGTTTTTGGAAACGCCGAAGGTGGTATAGTCTATATCGCCCTTGCCCGCGTACTTGTAATTCCATTCTTTTGCGAGCGCGGCTTTTCCCGAATAATCCATACCGTCGGAAACGCCTTTACCCTGCAAAGCAAGCACGTTGTTTAAAGCGTCGTGCGCGCCGTTGCCTATTGCGAAGTAATACGCGCCATTCTCCAGAATATAAGTGCCCTTTGTTCCGTCGCCGTTATCCCAAGTATTGTCGTAGCTTGCCAAATTCTGTAAATCCACGTTTACGGTAACCGTTTCGGTACCGCCGTTCTTTGTAAGCAATCCCGTTTTGTCGAAGCCTACAAGCTGTATGGCTGATTTTTCAACCTTATGTTGTTTATCGTAATCGGTGTAGGGAGCCTGCATATACAACTGAACGCTCGTTTTCGCGTCAACGCTTCCTTTATTCGTAACTTTAACGGTTACGTCCGCGTAAATTTCATGCGCGGAAACCGTAATTTTGGGTTCGCCTAAAATTTCGAAATCGAACTGAGAATAGGAAAGCCCGTAACCGAAGCCGTAAGCAACTTCTTCCGCATAGTTCCAGCCGCTCTTGGAAGCATAAGTTCCTTTTGTGGATTTAGCGTTGCCTTGATTGTAAACGGTATCGAAATATCTTGTTTCATAGTAACGGTAGCCGGTATAAAGACCTTCCGCTTCCATTACGTATTTCGTGGATTTACTTCTTGCGAGAGAGCCGTCCTCCCACTTAGCCGTTTTTCCGTCCATAACAATGTTAGACCAAGTGAAATCACCCATATTCATCATTGCGGGAGCGGAAAGATTGTTGGTCGCGTAAATATCGTATAATCCGCCCGAAGGACTCACGTTTCCGCAAAGTATATCGGCTACGCCCAAAAGTCCGTAATTGCCGGGGTGACCTATCCAAAGAATAGCGCTTATTTTATCGTCGTTTTTAAGGTCGCCTATCTCTATTGCCGAGTTGGTGTTAACGAGCACTATTACCTTGTTGAAGTTTGCCTTTGCAAGCTCTATTATTTCAAGCTCGTTTGGAGTAAGCTGAAGAGGTTCAGTAATGGTATCCGTCTTTTCGTCGGCGTTGAGTCCGCCCTCCCAATAGTCGTTGCTTTCGCCCGCGCCTCTGCCTATCACCACGATAGCGGCGTCTTTGTACTGAGCGAAACTCGACACAAATCCGCTTTGCGCCGCGGTAAGTTCGTCCAACGAAGGCTCGCCCACTTTATAAACCTTATTTGCGGAGGGTTGCAACGCCATAGTTCCGCTTACGGTTTCGTATGCGGCTATTGTAGTGGGATTGAGCGTGTAGCCCGCGCCTGCCGCCGCGCCGTCTCCGTTCAGTTTAAGTTCGGCAAATTCAAAGTCGTTTACCGCTTCTTTTTTATCGATTTTTGTATTTGCAAAATCTGTTTTGGTTGCGGAAAGCGCCTGTTCGAGCGTTATGTAGTTACCCTGCGATTTTTGTCCCATGCCCGAATTTATAATCGTTCTGTGACTGCGCGCGCCGAGAAGGGTTACGTTGCTTCCCTTTGCAAGAGGAAGCGCGCCGTTGTTTTTAAGAAGTACGGCCCCCTCCGTTTCGTGTCTGCGACCGAGGTCTATCGCGTCTTTGATAAGCGCCCTCGCGTTGCCCGTGCCGTCGTCGTTCAAATACTTTTTGTCCGGTTTGAATGTGGAATAAGTTTCCCCTTCGTCGGAAACCAATTCTTCACTGACCGAATTGAAGAAGCCGTCTACCGCGCTGCGGTTGGCTTCCAGCACATTCGACGCAATGATGGATATGGCAAGAAAAAACGCGCAAATAAACGTTAATCCCTGCCAAAGTGCTTTTTTAAACATTTTCTTTCTCCTTTTTTAATTTTTCCCTTTACTCAAAACAAATTTACGGTTCGACCGTTAAATTTTGCCGTGCGTAAAAGTTTTTGCCGTAACTATTAACGTTTTCTTGTTTCCGTTCATACAAATGAACGGAAACAAGGGGACGTCCCCTTGTAGTTTTATTTTCGCACAAAACATGTGCTCTTATAACACACGTTTATTATAACACCCGAATTGCCGTATGTAAATTGCAAAAACGCTACTGTTATATTGCAATTTTAACTTTTTTAATTATTAAAGGCGCGGAATTAATTCCGCGCCTTTAAATAAAGACCAAATTAAAAATCAAAATATTCGGCGGCGTTGTTATAGCAGATATCTTCCACTATTTTGCCGAGACGGGGAAGCTCTTCTTCGGGATACTGTCCGTTTTCCACCAGATCGCCCAGCAATTTACATAAAAGCCTTCTGTAATATTCGTGACGGGGATAAGCAAGGAAAGAACGGCTGTCCGTCAACATGCCTACCGATTGCGCGATAAGCCCCACCTGCATCAAAGTTTCCATATTCTGCTTCATTCCGTCCAATTGATCAAGGAACCACCATGCGGTGCCCACCTGAACCCTGCCTTTCACCCCTTCTTTCTGGAAACATCCGGCAAGAACCGTAAGCGCGTAATTGTCGCGAGGGTTGAGGCAATACAATATGGTTTTCGGAAGCCCGCCGTCCGCGTCTATATCGTCTAAAAGCGCGGAAAGCTTTTGCATATAAATTTTATCGTCTATGCCGTCGAACCCCGTGTCGGGACCTATTTTCGACATCATATTTTTGGAATTATTGCGTAACGCGCCTATATGGTACTGCTGAACCCATCCGAACTTCGCGTATTCTCTCGCCAAAAACAAGAGCAAATATCCCTTATATTTATCCTGTTCGGAATCGGAAATTTCCTCGCCGTTCATACCCTTTTGGAACACGGCGTTAGCTTCTCCGTAACTTGCGGGCGCGTAATGCACCGCGTCCAAACCGTGGTCGGCAAGTTTGCTACCCATTTCGTCGAAAAATTTAATTCTTTCGGCAAGCGCGTTGCATAAATCGTTAAGGCTGTTTATCGGTTTCCCTACGACTGAAGAAAGTTGTTTTACCCAATCCGCAAACCAACTCATTTCCACGTTGATTGCTTTATCGGGGCGGAACGCGGGTCTAACCTTTACTTTTAGCGTACTGTCCCGGTTCATTTTTTGATGCCATTCCAGCGAATCCGCGGGGTCGTCGGTAGTGCACACCGTTTTAACGTTGAATTTATACATCATTTCCCGCGCGGTAAGCGTTTCAAGAACTTTATTGGCTTTTTCCCAAATGCGAGGCGCGTTTTCGGCGTTTATAATTTCGTTTATACCGAAGTAACGGCGCATTTCGAGGTGCGACCAATGATAAAGCGGATTGCCTACGAAATAAGGCATGCTTTCCGCAAACTGATAAAACTTTTTATACTCGTCGTCGGGACCGGAAATGCTTTCTTCCTCGTATCCGCGCGCACGTAAAGCGCGCCATTTGTAGTGGTCGCCGTAACGGTCTCCCGCGCCGAGCCACGCTTCCGCAAGATTGCGGAACTTTTTATCTTCATAAATTTCGCGCGCGGGCAAATGACAGTGATAATCTATTATCGGCATACGCTCGGCGTGTTCGTGATACAGCTTTTTAGCCGTATAAGTGTCAAGGAGAAAATCTCCGTCCATAAAAGCTTTCATTATAAAGTTACTCCGGTTTTGTATATTGCTTTTTCTTGTTTTTAATGGCCTTTCCGTCTGTAGGCAAACCGTTATTTAATACGGCTACTGCCTAAAAATCATTAAAAATTTTCATTGACGGACCACTTCGCTTTCCATTGCTTCTTCCGTCTCCGCGTCGAATAAATACACCGCCTTACGCGGTATTTTGAAGGTAAATTCCGAGCCGTCCTGCGGCGCTTCGCGCGAATCTACTATTAATATTATTTTAAATTTTTCGACGTCCGCGCCCGCCGTAGCATGGACTTTAGTTACATCGCCCAAAAGCTCGGAAAATTCCGCTTTGCATTTTACGGCGAAACATTCCTCTTCCGTTTTAAGTTTTACGGCTTCCGGTCTGAACGCCAAAACCGCTTTTTTACCCTCTGCACCCACGGAATTTTTCACTATGTTTTCAAGTTGAAACTCCAAACCGCATGCTTTGAATTTGCCGCCCTCTACCGCGCCTTGAATAAAATTCATAGAAAATTCACCCGTAGCTGCGGCGACAAAAAGATTTTTCGGATAATAATAGAGTTCCGAAGGCGCGCCTGTCTGCTTAACGTAACCGCCCGATTTCATAACCACTATTCTGTCCGCCAATGCTGCGGCTTCGGCTATGTCGTCCGTAGTATAAATTGTAATAACGCCCGAAGAACGGTGTATACTCTTAATTTCGGAACGCGCAGCTGCGCGCTTTATCGAATCGAGGTTGGATAACGGCTCGTCCATAAGAATAACTTTAACGTTTCTTATAAGCGCGCGCCCTACCGCCGCGCGCAGACACTGCCCGTCCGAAAGCGACCTCGGAAATTTTTCCAGACAGTCGGTAAGCCCTAAAACTTTGGCGGTTTCATGAACTTTTTTTTCTATAACGTCCTCGTCAATACCTTCCAGATTAAGACCGAACGCAAGATTTTCGTATACAGTAAGATGAGGATAAAGCGCGTAGGATTGAAAACCAGTCGCGATCCCTCTGTCGCGGGGAGACATTCGGTTTGAGAGTTTACCGTTTATATAAAACTCTCCCGAAGTGATATCTTCCTGCCCCGCTATCAGGCGCAAAACGGTAGATTTACCGCAACCGGATTCCCCGACAATACAAATAAACTCTCCGCCATTTATCTCTAAATTTAAATCGTGCACGGCGTGACATCCGTTAGGATATATTTTATTAACGTTTTTTAATAATAAATGAGCCATTTACCGTTAATTTCCTTTTAACCGCTCCGCCCTGTGCAATTTCAATTTGCGGTCTTATCATTAACCGTATATTCACGGAAATCCCCGCTCGTAACGCGGGAATTTCCGTAAAAAATTAATTTATCTTTGAACTCTGCCCGAACCGTCGCCGCCCGCGAGAGCCTCAACTTCTTTACGTGTAACAAGGTTGAAATCTCCGGGGATAGTATGTTTCAACGCGGAAGCCGCAACGCCGAATTCGAGAGCCGATTTAAAATCTTTTCCGTCCATGAATCCGCATATTACGCCGCCGGCAAAGCTGTCGCCGCCGCCTACACGGTCTACTATGGGTGAAATTCTGTATTCTTTGGAATGATAGAATTCCTTCGTTTCGCCGTTGTATATGCACGCGGACCAACCGTTATCCGAAGCCGAATGACTTACGCGAAGGGACGATATCGCATACTTGAAGCCGAATTTTTTAACCATTTGCTCAAATATGGATTTATAGCCAGCAAGCTCCAATTCGCCGCTTGTAACATCGGTATTGCCGGGCTTAAAACCGAGAACTAGTTCCGCGTCCTCCTCGTTGCCTATGCAAACGTCAACGTATTTCATAAGCTTTGTCATAACCTTTTGCGCCTTTTCGCTGGACCAAAGTTTTTTACGGAAATTCAAATCGCAAGAAACGGTTACGCCGTGTTTTTTAGCCGCTTTCAAAGCTTCTTCCGTTAAAACGGCCGCGCTATCCGAAACGGCGGGAGTTATTCCCGTAAAATGGAACCAATCGGCGTCCTTGAAAATATCGTCGAAATCGAAATCCGCCGCGGTCGCAGTGGAAATGGAAGAATGCGCTCTGTCGTAAACGACTTTTGAAGGGCGCATAGAAGCGCCTGTCTCCAGAAAATATATTCCCAGTCTTTCGCCGCATTTTGCGATATGGCGCGTTTCAACGCCGTATTTGCGAAGTGCCGCAACGGCGCATTCGCCTATTTCGTTGGCGGGAACCGCGGTAACGAATTCGGCGTTATGCCCGTAATTTGCGCACGAAACGGCAACGTTTGCTTCGCCGCCGCCGTAATTTATATCGAATTCGTCCGCCTGAATAAACTTTTCATTGTTAGGAGTGGAAAGACGAAGCATAATTTCGCCCATGGTAACTATTTTTTTCATAAAATTTTATCTCCGAATTAATTTGTTGATATTTTTTAAGCGTCTTAAAACGCAGAGTTGCGAGTCAGACAAGAAAAAGGGCATTTTTTCGAAAAGCGTACAAAGACGTACGCGACCGCAAAAAAGCGCAAGTTTGACACGGCATAACGCTGCAATATGCGTTTAAATTTATTTTTTCAGTAATAAATGTACTGCAAAGCCCCCTATCTCTTTTTCAAGATATGCAACCTGCATAACGCCGTCCGCGGTGAATTTTACAGTTTCGGGCGCGACTTTGAAACCGCGCTTTTCAAGCTGATAAGCCGCGCGCTTTACGGAATTTGTAGCTATCGCTATATGACCGTTAGTTCCGCGCCCCTGCGACTTCATCATTTCCATAGCCGTCGCGGAGAATACCGAACTGTTGCCAACTTTCTTGGCGAATCCGAATGCTTTTTCGAATTCGTCCGCCACGCTTTCAGCTTCTTTGTCGTTTTTGCAGTTGAGCCCGACGTGCGCAAGCTCGAAGCCGAGCATTTTATCTATAGCTTCACGGCAAAGTTTGGTTATGCCAGTCCAATCGCCCGCGTTTAAAAGCGCGGGAGGCACAATCCAACTTCCGCCGCAGCATACTATTTTCTTAAAGGAAAGATATGTGTTAAGGTTATCCGCCGTAACGCCGCCCGTGGGCATAAAACGCATTGTGGTATAAGGTCCGCAAACCGATTTTATATAGGGAAGCCCGCCCGCCTGTTCCGCCGGAAAGAATTTGGCGAAATTAAGTCCGAGCTCCAACGCCTGCTCTATTTCGCTTGCGGAAGACAGCCCGGGAGCGAAAGGCACGCCTTTATCAAGACAGTGTTTTACCACTTTGGGATTAAGTCCGGGAGCTACGCAGAATTTTGCGCCCGCCGCGATAGCCGCGTCCACCTGTTCGCACGTAAGCACGGTTCCCGCACCCACAAGCATATCGGGGAAGGCTTTAGTCATACGTTTAATGACCTCGTCCGCGCCCTTCGCACGGAAAGTAACTTCCGCGCAGTTTATTCCTCCGTCGCGAAGCGCCTTTGCAAGTTTTTCGGCGTCCTCCACTTTTTCCAATTTAATTACGGGAACTATTCCCACGTTCTCCAATTCGTCTGTTAATACGTCGAATTTTTCTTTAAGTTCCATACTTGCCTCTTTTTGGGTATTTTTTATTTATGATATTATATCATAAATATACAATTTTAATTATAACTAATTTTGGCTTTAAGTCTATGGACAAAACGGAGCAATTTATATACAATTAAGACATTTCTACAAAAACCGCCGCGGAGCAATAATTGCTCCGCGGCGGTAAGAAAATTTATTTTTTATTTTTACGTTTTCCTCCGAAAACCTCTAACCCCAATCTGAGCCCCATAGTAAAACCTTTTTTAAATCTGTCTTCTCCCGCCGCATTTATCAATCTGCCTGAAACCAAAAATAAATCGTCGAAAGCTTCCCTTTGTTCCTTGTTTAAAAGATTATGCAGCTTTTCGCACTTTGTATTAAACTCTTTTTCCGCTTTTTTATATTCTTCCGTTTCATAATCCTGTTCCCACACGGGAAGTTTTGCATTGTAAATCAAATCAATAATAGCCGATTCCATAACTTTTCCTCTTAAATAAGTATTTTACGCGTTGCCGCAGCATACTTATTTTACGCGGTCAACAGCCGCAAGTCAAGAATCTTGCTTGTCGTTAACATTTCTAATATTGCAACTATAGATAATATAGGGAAAGAATTACAATCCGCCATAAACCACAGCGGACTGAAAAATTAAAAAACAGCTAAAAAATTAGGCTTGCATCATTCGTCGAAAACTCAACATATTGTCGGGCAGAACGTTGCCCGCGTTGGATACTTTGCGTTTTATCAGACATTGACGCAAGCGATATTCTTTGCTTTGACGAGTTTGAAAAAGATTTTAACAAATACAAAAAAGCAATTTCAGCGGATTATTTATTGGATATAAATAAATAATACATATTTAAAAAGTGCGGCAGTTTCCAACTGCCGCACTTTCATATTTTACTTTATTTCAATTAAACCTTCCATTTTAAAAACGGTTTCCTATCGTTAAAACTTTGCCCTTCCCTCGGAGAAAAAATCCAAATAACCTTAACTCCCTTTTCAAGAGCAAAACGCACTGCCGCCGCCGTTCCGCAAGCGTTATTCTCTTTTTCGGGCGCTCCGTCCCAAAGTGCGAGCAGATAATCACACTCGGTTGCAACGTATTCCGTCTGAGCGCGGAACGCGGCGTTCCGTTCTTCTTCTGTATTGCCGAAGTCACAGGAAATTGCATAAACTTTTTCTATCTCCGCCGCTTGTTTTATTTTAAAATAGTTTTCCCTTTGTATTGCTGAAAAATCACGGGAATTTAAATAAAATTTTTCGGGAACGGGCAAAACCGCTTTTATTTTTACTCCGCACGCAAGCGCGGCTTCGGCGCAAAGCAAATCCCCGCCCGCCGCAAGACCGTTAAGCGTTATTATTTCCGCCGCGGGAAAACGCGCTTTAAGGTCTTTAAACGCTTCGACCGCAAGCTTTAATATATCCTTTTCGTATTCCGCCGCAATATTACGGTGCGCGGAAACTCCCACCGTTATTTTATTGTCGTTCAACATAATTTTATTATATCACGGCGGAGATATAACAACAACCTTTCGCGCCGTATGTTTTTACAAAAACAAACCGACGGAAATTAATATTTCCGTCGGCTTGCCTCCGAGTTTGCCTCGAATTTTTTAAGGAGGTGATAAGGATTTATTTTCGCAAATGAAAATAATTTTAATTTAAATTTTTCCGCGCTCAATTCATAAACAACGCCGCTGCACCGAACGCGCCCGCCGCGCTTCCCAACGAAGCTTTTACAACTTTAACGGGTGCAAATTCGGTACCGCCGAAAAGTTCTTTATTTACGAGGCGTTGAACGGGAGCGGTTAGTTTTTCGCCCTGTTCGCTGACTCCGCCGCCGAGCATTACAACCTGAGGACGGAAAATATTTGCAAGATTGGTTACGCCGCAAGCAAGGTATTTAACATACCAATCCACAACCTGCCGCGCCGTATGGTCGGTATCGGCATATTCGAAAGGAGTTCTTCCCGAAACCGTTTGCGGGGAATAAGTTCTCCACATTTCGGAAGAAGTATCGTCCTCCATGGCCTGTTTAGTCTTTTTCATAAGCGCGCTTGCCGAAGCGTAACACTCAAAGCAACCGCGCCTTCCGCACGTGCAGAAATAACCGTTCGATTCAATAACCGTATGCCCTATTTCCGTACCAGCGGACTTTCCGCCTTCAAAAAGTTTGCCGTCTATGATTATGCCGCCGCCTACGCCCGTACCGAGCGTTACAAGAATACTGTCTTTATATTCCTTGCCCGAACCGAACTTTGCCTCGCCCAAAGCCGCGGCGTTTGCGTCGTTGGTAAGTTTTACGGGAACGTCTATTTGCGCCGCAACCGTTTTAGCAAGCGGAAAATCCTTCAAATTAAGATTTCCGGAAAAAACAACGATACCTTCCGCGCTGTCTATAAGTCCGGGACAGCCTATACCCGCGCCTACGACGTCGGTTTTTTTCAAACCCGTAGCCAATAGCATGTTGGTGAACAGCGCAACTATGTTTTTACACATAGAAGCGGGGCCGTCCTCCGAGCCGGTGGCTATGCTGTCGCGGCAGTAGACGTTGCCGCTCTCATCGGTGACAATGCCTTTGATAGTCATTCCGCCGATATCGATTCCGACAAACTTTTTTGAATTTTTCATGTTTTAACCTAATTTAACCTTTTTGCAAAGCACTTTATAAGCGAACACCAAAATTCTGCCGCGCAATTTCCAAGGCAACATGAGCGCGGGGGTAGAATATGAAAAGTGTTTCAGTTTTCTGTAAAGAGGCTTATCGCGTTCCTTGATATGCGCCCAAAGTTCTTTATAGCCTTTAACTCTATCTTCGGACTTTTCCGCGCACACGAAAAGCATGGTGGTAGCCATTATAGCCTGCAACGCGTGCCACATATATTTTCTGAGCCCTTTGGGCATGCGCTTTATTTCTTCCCATTTATAGGAATCAATCATACAGCGCATAACGCGGAGCTGCTGGTCGTAACGCTTTACGAAATTAGACATATTGACCGACTGATCGGCCCTGCCTATAAAATAATGGTATAAATTTAAATTAAGATAGCAAATGGTCTTGGCATAAGGCAACGGCTTGTACGAATAGATATCGTCCACGTAGAAAGTATGTTCGGGAAGCACCGTATCGCTTTCCACAAGCACCTTATGTTTATACAACAGCGCGTGCATCAAAAGCATATGCGAGTAGCGGAAAGGCTTCATTTTATCCCAACCGCAAATTTCCCCTATGGGAAGCTTTTTTTCGTAGGAACTGACGTACTGGGTATTGTCCAAAACGTGGTCGTAAATAAAATTTGTTATATACAGGTCGGGTTCCGTACCCGCGGCGATATGCTCCTTGATTTGGGCGATCAGTTTTTTAAACTCTTCGCTGTTAACCCAATCGTCGGAGTCTACTACTTTAAAATACAAACCCGTGGCTTCTTTCACGCCCGCGTTTACGCCCGAACCGTGACCGCCGTTTTCTTTATCCACTACCTTCACGATATTGGGGAATTTTTCTTTGTATTCGTTTGCAATCTTTAAAGTATCGTCCTTAGAACCGTCGTTTACAATAATAATTTCTACGTCGTCCCCGCCCGCCAGCAAACTGTCAACGCATTTGCGCATATAAGCTTGAGAATTGTAACAGGGAACGGTTACGCTTATAATTTTCATAAAACACCCTTTTCCTTAGTTTACGGGTTACGACGCTTTTATATGCAAACGGTACGAATAACAAATTTCGGTATTATGCATTTCGAGTAAATTAAATGTCTGTTATACGTAAATTATAAACTGTTAAATACGCTTTGCGGCAACCGGACGGACAAAACCGTTCGGTTGCCTAAATACGTACGTATTTAACCCGCCGTTTTACGCGGCGGCGTTTACAGCGTCGAACGCCGCTTGTTTTTCTTCTTTTATTTTAATTGCTTCAACAGCTTCTGTAAAGCATTTTTGCACTCTTTCTTCCAAAAGGGCTTTATCGTCCTTTTCCTTGGGATTTTCTTTTGCTTTTACTGCCGCAAAATAAGTCATAGCTTTTGCGTTTACAACGGATTTAGCCTGGAAGAATTCCTTTTCCGCATTGGCTTTAACCGCTTTGTCTTCCCAAAGCTCGGCTTTAGCTTTAGCCGCTTCCTGCTTTTCGGCGGGAGCGTTAGCCGCAACGAGTTTTTCGTATTTTGCACGGGCGTTTTTAGCCATTTTATTGTTATCGGGGAAGATAATAAGGAATATAGGGAAGAAGATTACCATGGAAAGTCCGCCGGTAATAACCGTCTTTATAAGACCTATAACAACTTCGTTCCAGTTCCAGCTCATCATCAAAGGATTGCAAATACCCCAAAGCGCGTTTACGAAAACGGAAATTCCGAGCCAACCGATAAAGTACCACATTGCCTGGAACCAGGGGTTGCCGTGAGAACGATAAGTTATATTTCTCTGCAAAGGGAAGTTTATACACTGAGCGATAAACACTGCTATTTCAAACGCGATAAAGTTGCCGAGTCCGGCGGACTGCAGCACCGCGGCGGCATAAGCGGGATTAGCTTTTATAGCCGTAACTTCCGCCGCTGTGGAAGCGAGTAAAACCAAATCGCCGCCGTTTTCGCCCGCGCCCGCCAAAATGAATTTTACGGGTTCGTTAAAAATAGCGTAGAAAAGCTGGTTTCCGCCGCCGTCCGTAAGTCCGTTGATTGCAACTGCGGGCCAAACGAAGGGAGTTTCCCACAGTCCTTGGAAAGCAAACGGCAAGAAAGTCATTATAAGGAACTGAATAATAGTAACACCTTCCGAAAATATGATAAAGAAGAATACCATATATATCAATTTAGAAGCTTTGGGGTGTTTGGTTGAAAAACCGTACCACAATCCCAGCCACCAACGCCAGATTTTCTGAAAAAATCTGACAAACGCATTTTCGGAAAGAGGTTTGATCTGTTTTTGAATATCTTCTACAGTATACTCTTTATCCGCGCCCGTTTTAACTGCGGGCTCTTCGGTATTTAAAACTTCTTCGCTCATTTTATTTTACTTCCTTTTTATTTTTTTGCTTTTTTTCTTTACTTAAAAACCGACCTATACCTTTAAATAAATGTCCGTTGAACATCATAAGCATAGCTTCCATCTGTCTGCGGCTCATGCCGCCGAATTTAGCCATTCCGCGTATAGGCTGATGTTTTACTCCCATTGTAAGCGTGTTTGCGGCGTTTCTCATTCCGAACGCGGCGCAGAAACCTATTGCGAACCGAATAGCGCCGGAGAACGCTCTGCCCACCCAACGCTTGGAATAGCGCAAATCGTCGACCGTACAATTTTCATGAATGACCATTCTCTTTTTCTTGTAGAAATCGTAATTCGCTTCGGGAATTTCTCTGCCGATAAGCGTTCTGAACTCAGCGTCGCCCACGTTAGCGACCTTACCGCTGTAGTAAGAAGGAAGTTCTTCGGGGTTATAAGGCATAACTTCGGTTGTTCCCTCTCTTTCAACGGCGGCTTCCAAACGGATATCTTCCGAACTTGCGCCGATATATAGCTGATATTCTCCGCCTTCAACTTCCCATTTATTAGTCTTAACGTTGAAATAACGGAAAGTTTTATCGTCGAAAGGAATATTAACGGAAACGCTTTCGCCGGCTTTTACAAACGCCTTTTTAAAGCCCTTCAATTCCTTTGCGGGACGGAATACTTTACCGTCCTTTTTGCCGACGTAAAGCTGAACCGTTTCCGCGCCGTCTTTTTCGCCCGTATTCCTGATATTGAAAGTTACGCCGTTTTCGTCTGCAACTATATCGGAATATTCGAAAGTAGTATACGAAAGACCGAAACCGAAGGGGAATTCCGTTTTTACACCCGCGGTATCGAAATACCTGTAACCGATAAACAGCCCTTCGCGATATTCCGCCGTAAGTTTTTTGCCGGGGAACCATTTAGCCGAAGAGCAATCCTCGTATTTGACGGGGAATGTTTCCGCAAGCTTGCCCGAAGGATTTACTTTTCCGCTTATTATATCGAGCACTGCGCCCGCGCCCGCCTGACCGGTAAGACAAGCGTAAACCAACGCATCGCAATCGCGCGCCCAATTCAAAACGACCGAACTTCCGCAGGAAAGCACTACGACTACTTTTTTACCCGTCGCCTTTACGGCTTTATATAACGCTATCTGATTTGCAGGGATATGAATGTGCTCTCTGTCAAGTCCTTCCGCCTCGCTCGCCTCGTCCAAACCGAGGAACAAAAGTGCAACGTCGGCTTTTTTAGCAAGCTTTACAGCCTTTTTAATAAGACCGTTCTTCTTTTTACCGTAGCGGTGGAAACCCTGCGCATAACCCGCAACTTCGAATCCGTAACCGCCGATATTGCCCATAACGGTATCCAATCGCGTAGGATTAACTACGGACGAACCTGCGCCCTGATAACGGGGTTCCTTTGCAAAGTCGCCTATTACCGCAATCTTAGTCTTTTCCGCAAGAGGTAAAATTCCGTTGTTTTTGAGAAGAACAACGCTTTCGTCAGCACATCTCTTTGCAAGCTTATGATGAGCTTTCATATCGAACGGCTGATTCTTTTCTCCCGCTGTAGTCTGTTCTATAAGTTTAAAGAAACGTTCGAGGCACTCGTCAACGTATTTGATATCGAGAGTGCCGTCCTCAACGGCTTTAACAACGTCGTCTATTCCGTACTTGCATGCGGGCATTTCAAGCTCGTTGCCGGCGATTACGCCCTCCACTCTGCTGTTACATCCGGCCCAGTCGGTTACAACCACTCCTTCGAAGCCCCACTCGTCGCGCAAAATTTCACGCATCAGATGCATGTTTTCGTTTGCATACACGCCGTTAACCTTGTTGTAGGAGGACATAATGCATTGAGTTTTTCCCTCTGTGACGGCAATTTCGAAAGCGGTAAGATAAATTTCTCTCAGCGTTCTTTCGTCCATAACCGAATCGGAAGCCATACGGCGCTCTTCCTGGTTGTTTCCCGCAAAGTGTTTTACGCAAGCCGAGGTTCCCGCAGTCTGAATGCCTCTAATATAAGAGGCGGCCATTTTACCCGCAAGATAAGGGTCCTCGGAAAAATACTCGAAGTTTCTTCCGCAACGCGGGTTTCTTTTCATACAGGTTCCCGGGCCCAAAAGGACGTTTACGCTCATCGAAGCCGCTTCTATGCCCAAAGCCGCGCCCATTTCTTCGCCCAACTCCTCGTTCCAACTGTTCGCCATGGCGGCAGCCGTCGGAAAACACGTTGCGTTTAAACTGGGATTAAAGCCCAAATGATCCGCCGCGGCTATTTGCTTGCGCAATCCGTGAGGACCGTCCGCAAGGAATAACGACGGGATGCCCAATTCGGGAAAATCCTTTGTTTGCCAGAAGTCTTTACCCGTTAAGAGTTCGGCTTTCTGGCGCAACGTCAATTCGGAAATTACTTTTTTAATATCCATTATTCCACCTGATTCCTTCTAAATCGCTAAATTTATAACGATTATAATTTTCTAACAAATTATAATAAATTTTTTCATATTTGTAAAGGGTTTTTGCATAAAACGGCAATTAAATGGCATAAACTGCTAAAAAAAATTTTTAGTTGCAATAATTTTAAAAAAATATTGCGCAAATAAAAAGCGACTTACAGAATAATTGCCAAAAGCTTTAAGCTGTATACGAAATTTTGTCAACGCGCTTTACCGCGGTTTTTGCCGAAACTTTTAAAACGCTTATTTTTATTCTGTTTCCCGGTTTTAATTAACGGCGAAAATTGCGCAGGACATTAAAGTTAAATAATAGAAAAATTTAAAGCCCCGCCTTAAAGCGGGGCTTGTTTTCATTACGGTAAATATTCGGTTTAGCAATAAAAATCCTGACAGCAATCACAACAGCAACGGCAACAATTATTATAGCTGTAAGAATAATAGCCGCTGCCCGTTACGTATTGATTATAACCGACTCGTATGTCGTTATAAAATATTCTGACGCCGTTTTCGGACTGTGTTCGCACAATAGTTTTAACCATATTGCTTGAAATTATAATCGGCTCCGTTCCGGAATTATCGATTATGCTTGAAATATTTGATATTATTCTCATTTTAATTCACCTTTACGTCGAATTCAACAGTAAGAACTTCGCCGGGTGCCAAACCCGGTATTGCAAAACCGTCTTCGGGATTATATGCGGAAAAACTTGCGCCGTTCAATTTAACGCTGTTTGAAACAAATGTCGTTCCGGCAGGAATCGCGTCTTTAAACATAATATCCGTTTTCGCTGTATTGCCGTTATTGGCAATTATAACCGTATACCGCAGTTTTTCCCCTTTCACGGCAAAAGCTTTATCAACTCTTTTAATTACGCTTATTTTGTTTGAAACAACCTCTACGGAAAGAGTGTTCGTATTTTCGGAGTAATTTACATTGCCTCTTACCGCGTCGTTTACCGTATACTTAAGAGTCCCGAAGTAAGTTACGGGTCTATCCGCTTTTAAATCAAACTCGATTACAACCGACTCGCCGGGATTTAATTCGGGAAGAGGAAACCCCGTTATCGGACCGTAAGAGGGTTGCTTAACTCCGTTTATTTTAACGCTTCCGGCAATATAGCTTGCGCCGTCAGGTTCCGAAACCGTAAAAAAATTGTTTAATAATTTTGTTGCCGAATTATTTGTTATTGTCACGGTATTGCGAACCGTCCCCCCTTCCTTAACGCACGTTTTATCCGAAACGATTGCTTTTGATACGGAATAAGATAAAATTTCCGTATTAACAACGTTGCTTTCAGTATTTCCGAGATACGATTCTCCGCGGGGCGTAACAACTTTATAAGTTATATTCAGTTTGTTTGGAATTATCATAGCTTACTCCGTTACTAATCTACCGTTACTTGGAAACTTGTGGTCGCGCTGTCGTTAGGATTTAAGTTGGCCACGCTGTAACCGATATCGGGTCGATATGCGGGAAAACTGAAGCTGTTGATCAATACAGATTTCTCCACAAAGGTGGTTCCCTGAGGAATATTATCGGTAAAATAAATATCGTTTATATCGATATTGCCTTCGTTGGTCATAGTTACGGTATAAGTTAAAGTTTCTCCTTTGACAGCAAAAGCTTTATCAACGCTTTTTACAACTTTGAGTTTAGCGGATATAACGTTTAATGAAACGGGATTGGTATATTCGGCAAAACTTACCACGCCTCTTACAGGGTCCGTTACCGAATACTGGAACTCTGAAGTATCAATTACGGGCGTTACCGTCGCCGGGGAGTCTATTTTTATATCGTATTCGACCGTAACAGATTCGCCGGGATTTAAATCGGGAAGAAAAAATCCGTTAATAATATTGTAAGCCGGTTGTGAAACCCCGTTTACTTTGACGCTTCCAGCGACATAACTTGCGCCATTGGGCGTATGGTTGGAAATAAAAGTATGGGTTAATTTTGTTGTGGAATTGTTTGTGATAGTAACCGTATTGCGGGCGGTTTCACCCTCTTTTAACAAAGTTTTATCGGAACTGATTACTTTTGATATAGAGTAAGTTAAAACCTCCGTGTTCACGGTGTTGCTCGCAAGACCGCCCGGGATTCCCGGTTCGTTGGGCGGCACTGCATTATAAGTAACGTTTGATTGATTTTGTATAATCATTAATTTTATACTCCCAAATAAATTTTTCGCAATAAAAAATACTACATAAAACACCCCCTGTTAAAAGAGCTGAATATGTAGTATAAAAATCGTTGAATATGTGGTTAATTATTTAATTGTCACAGGCTTAAAAAAGCAATTACAGCCTAGTTTATAATATGATAATTTTTATATAAATGTCACAATGAAATATGCCCGTCGCTTTTTTACAAAGATTTAAAATTTTATAAAAAAGAGTTTTACGTTTTTCACGCTTGCGAGAAAAATTATTTTATGATAAAATAAATGTTATGGAAGACATGAAAAATATAAATTCTTCAAATAACGGCTTGCAACAGAATAACGAAAATCACGTGCCGCCTTGCGAAGTTACTACGGAAAAAAACGCCGGACAACCGCAAAAAATGAGCGGTAAACAACAGTTTATACAACTTCTTAAATTCACGGCGTTTTCCGTTTCCGCCGCTGTAATACAGGTTGTTTCCACCACAGCATTACATCAGTGGACGGGCTGGCTGTTAGATTATTATTGGCTTGCTTACGTAATCGGTCTTGCACTTTCCGTAATATGGAACTTTACTTTCAACCGTAAATTCACGTTTAAAGCGGCTAACAACGTGCCGCTCGCAATGGCGTTAGTTATAGTTTATAACTGTATAATCGTTGTGCCGCTCGCATTCGGCGGAGACGCTCTCGTTGCGGTCTGGGGCAACGACTGGGGCATTTTAGTTACCGCTCTTTCACTGATTATAAATTTCGTAACAGAATTTTTGTGGGATAAATTCGTAGTATTTAACAAAAATGCAACCGATAAATTATTGAATTTATTTAAAAAGAAATAAAATTTATCCTGTTATCCCGCCATATATAGCCTATATAAAATACCCCCTATGCGGTAAAATCCGCAAAGGGGGTATTAAAAACTCTATCTAAATTATTTGAAAGAAATAGCGCAAAAATCGCACTTACCCTTTCCGTAAAATGTGAAATACAAAGGCTTTACTCCCTTTTTGATATTAAGTTCAGCCCTATACGCCGTGCGCGCCTTACAAGGTTTAACAGGTATTTTTGCAACTGTTTCCGTACCGTCCGAAACGGTTATTATACCGTTGGCATTGCCGCGAATTACCACGCTGATTTCATTTGCCCCGTCAAACTCGAAATATTTGAATCCCGCCGTTGCACCGTCGCAGAAATTAGCTATATACTGGTCGGGATCGCATTCTCTGTCTTCTCCGCTCTGTGTAAAATAAGGGTGACAACCTTTCGGCGATTTGAAAGTGTAAAACTTCACGCCTTTTTTTGAAAACAGATTGCACGCGATTCTCGCTTCGTAACTGCCTTCGGCTTTTAAAGGCGCGCCGTTCAGTCCGCAACTCGTAATTTCCGCCTGCGTGAAAGTTCCGTCCGCATTCATTTTAATTTCTTCCGCGCACGCCTGCCTTGAATAGCAATGGCGGTTGGTCTGGCGGTGATAAAAAACGTAATACTTTCCGTTTATATATTCCACGCTGCCGTGCGTGTTGCCCAGATAATTCAACGGCTTATCCGAAAGCCCCAGATCGCCTATACTTACGAGCGTACCCTTATATCGGAACTCTCCCAAAGGGCTGTCGCCCATGGCGTAACACAGCTCGTGCCCGTTCACCGACGAATAAATAAAGTAATACTTGCCGTTGAACTTTCGCATAGAACTTGCTTCGAAAAACTCGTGTCCTTCGTAACCCGTTCCCTTTGAACAGTGCTGCGACTTTGCAATGCGCGCAAGCGGCAATTTAACGGTGAGCATATCGTCTTCCAACTCCGCACCCATAGCCCCGTTGATATTAACAGGTTTAAACCGTGTAAATATATTCGGATTTTTAGGTGAAAAACCCGTATATAAATAAATTTTTCCGTCGCCGTCACGGAATACTCCGGGGTCAAATTGGTGCAAATCTTTTTCATTCTTTCTGCCGAGAACCGTTCCGTCGGGATATTTCACGCGCCCCAAATATTTATATCTGCCCGCGGGAGTATCGCATACGGCAACGCCGATAGTACCGTGGTTGCCCATAAAATAATATAGATAATACTTTCCGTCGTTACCCTGCACTACGTCTGGTGCATACATTTCTTTGAACGCGCCTTTAATATTGGAAGGGTCGTCCGATTTTTTCCAAATAACGCCCTCATACTTCCATTCCTTTAAATTATCTACGGGCGCGGACCAGCAAACATAATCGTTCATACAGAAAGTTTTGCCGTTATATTTATCGTGACTGCCGTAAATATAAACCCTGTTGCCGAACACGTGCGGTTCGCCGTCCGGAATATATTCCCAACTCGGCAAATACGGATTAAAAACCTGTAGGTTGCTCATTTAAAACCTCTTATCTTAAAATATTTCAAAATACAGTAACGGAGCGAAAAGCAAACGGCTTTTCCGCTCCGTTCGGTTTTGTATTAAATTTTCTTTACGGTACCCCCACTGCGCGAATCTTGTTTGGATTCGCGCAGTTTTATACCGTAGAATATAGGAGAAAAACGATGAGTTTTAATTTTCTTCGGTTCCTTCCTCAGGCTCGTAATAACGCAACGCCGTGTTGTCGTCGTCATTTAAATTCCACTGTTTGGTAAGCGAGCCGAAATTTGCGCCCGAACCTTCCTGCGAATACTTCAAACAATCGGTAAACGTAATTAAATTGCCTTCCTTAGTATAAGTAACGGTAAACGTGTCGCGGTGATTATCGTACCAATATCTATAAGTTATAATCGCCGTACTGTCGTCTAATATATATATTTCACGGTAAGTCGTTCCGCCGTCGATAGTGGGCATGGGCTCGTTTAACGCACGGTTATCGCCGTCCCAAGGTATAGTGTATACTTGCGCCACGTTATAAGTACCGGTATCCAAGTTAACGCTGAACTTCTTGGGGAACGCATTCCACTCTTCTTCGGGCATCTTTGAATCGCTCGTATAAGTTAAAGTTACTATTCCATAATCATTTAATTGCACGTTTTGGTATCCGAATCTCCAGCCGGTTTCAGGCGCGCCTTCCAAACCGTATATTCCGCACGTTTTGGTGCTGAGATATTTAATGATAACTTGTTGACCGTTGATTTCGCCCACGAAATCCAAAGGCGATACCGTAATATCGTATTCGTACTTAAATCCCGCGAAAGATATGGTTAGAGTCTGCGTTTGACCGTTAGTGTATCTGGACGAATCGAAACCTTCGACTTTCCAACGACCGTAAGGAACCTCGACCTCCCCGTCGTCGTCTCTCTTTGCAGTAACCGTAACGCCCGAAGCGTCGAACTTATCTCCCACATAATATTCCGTTACGGCTTCGTCGACGTTGAATTCAACGCTTTGAACGCCCATTACGCTGTAAGAGTAAGACGCTTCTACTTCGGTGTTAATATATTTAACTGTTACTTTTCCCTCGCCCTTTTCCGAGCTGTCAAAACCCGAGAACTTAATTCGGCAGTCGGCGTGGTTATAGGAATCCTTATCGACCGCCATGCTCTTTCCGTTCTCTCTGTTTACGGTTACTACCATTCCCGCCGTTGAAAATGCGTCGCCTACGATATATTTATCGGGCGCGTTGCTAATTGTCAAGCTTTCGACGGGCGAATAATGATAACCGTTTATAAATACCGTACGTCCGCCGTTATCAAGTATATATACGGGAGCCGAAAACTCATAAAAATCACTGGAAACCGCTTCGCAAACCGATTTATATATGCCGTTGTTGTATTCGCCGTCGTTAATGCGCAGAATGTGAAGTATTAAGTTTTCTTTGCCGGTATTGTCAACGTTGGTCCAATATCCGTAATAATTACTGTTACCGTAAGTTGCGTGCATAGAACCGTCTTTATAGCAGTTCATATACATATATGTACGGCTGTAGTTGCCTTGATACGCTTCCGAATACGAACCTTCAAACTGGTAATAAACCGGTGCGTTCAGCATTTTATCCGACCAATTATCTATACCCTTGATTTCCTGCCAGGAAACCTCGGCATAGGGATTGGTTTTTTCGGAATATCTTACGGTTTCCTTAATTTCAGGCACCTGTTCTTCGGGCGTCACGTTACAACCCGCCAAAGCGAACGCGCAAGCCGTAACGCTTACGGCGAGTAATCCGCCTGTCAATAAGAAACGCTTATTCATAAATTTCTCCTTAAATTAAATATTTTCCGTCTTTGTTCTGCTCGAAGAAACAGCCGGCCACGCTTGCCGCTACAAGCGCAAGAACGCCTGCAAAATAGAACATACACATACCGAAGTTGCCGCCCTGATAAGCCACTTTGTTAAAATAGTCCGCAACAGCTTCGGGTATTCTCAATATTACGGTACCGAGAGCCACGCTGTATAAAAGTACGGAGGGCAATGCGGCGAAGCGCACGGGGAAGAAGGTTAATACCGCCTGTACTATAATCGGTATAAGCAATACGATACCTATCACGTACCCGTCGGTATGAACGCCGGGCAACGCCGTTCCGCTTGTGGCGAACACCACTATCGCCATTACCAGCGACAACACCGCCGCGCCGGTGCAAATCCAATAACCGACGCCTTTATTTTTAAATAATTCCTTAAAGTTCATCGTCCTTTCCCCCTGCTTTATTTCCGTCGGAAATTTCAACGGTTGATTTTGATTTTTTAAAGTAAGTGTTTAATACGAAAACCACTATCGCCGCTACTGCCAACGCGCCTATAACTACGTCTACGGTAACGAGCACCGCCTGCCACCAGGGCATAGACTCGTCAACCTTAAAGTCTTCACCGATACTGCCGCCTATGGACGAATGTATCAGCGCGAAGAATATACGCTTATTGGCTTCCTGCAACGCTTTTAACAGCGTGCCGTCGTCGTTATTGATTATCGAGTTCTTTATTTCCTGTCCGCGCTGACCGTCAAGACACCAAATGTTCGTGCCTGCCATAAGCATATCGGCTCCCACGCTGTAATTAGCTCTAAAAGGAAGCGCGTCGTCTATAATCGAACCTTCGTAACCCCATTCGCCGCGAAGTACGTTTTTCATAAGGGGAACGTGGGTGGCGGCGTATTGTAAGCCTATTCTGTTGTAAGCCGTCATTATTCCAAGGCTCTTGCCTCTTGTGAGCGCGCCTTCGAAAGGTTTAAGATAAATTTCACGGATAGCCTGTTCGTTACAGAAAGTCGCTACGCCCTGACGGTTGGTTTCCTGTTCGTTAAGGAAGCAATGCTTAACGTTGCAGATAAGTCCCTTTTCGCGCATTGCAAGAATAACGTTGGAAACGGAATAGTAAGACAACGCCGCGTCTTCCGAGAAGTATTCCGACGCACGGCTGGTGTAAGGAGTTCTTATCGTGTTACAACCGGGCGCGTTTACCATAGCTACGCCGCAGAACAATGCTTCTTCCGCGAACATATCGCCGTATTTTGTCTGTAATTTATGATCCCACGAAGCCGCTACCGTAGGCAGGGTCGGGAAACCGGTCGCCGCGCGTTTGTCGCCCTTGGTGAACTTGGCAAGCAAGCCTTCGGGACCTTCCGCAATGGTATTACCGGGTTTCTGTATGGTTGCCACGCCCTGAATACCTCTTTGGTCCGCAATCGAAATGATTAAATCGTCCAAAGACAGCTGCGAAACCAGCGCGTCCCATCTCTCGTCGTCGTAAGGTACGCCCTGCATATCCTTGAAAGTAAGGGGGGTATCGAGTTCTACTTCGTAAACCGAGCCCTTGCCCGCGCTGAAAGAAGGAGCGTCGGCAGCTTTCTTGTACTGAGCCATATCCAAACCTTTAGCTATTCTCTCATTAGCGCGAAGAGTTTTTACTTCGGTGGGGAAAGTAGCTTCCCAATCGTTTCTGGTAAGATATTTTATTTTCTGATTATCATCCGCCCAATAGTTAAGGTCTGCGTCGTTGAATTGATTTTCAACCGCAACCGATTCGGCATAGGGCGAGTTTTTATAAGTTTCTCTGTCTATTTCGGTAATGCCGGGGCTATAAGTTTTAACGCAGTTTGCTTTTGCCGTGAAAGTCTTACCTTCGTGGTCTACAAGACCTTCGGTTACGCCCTTCGCGCCAAGCACGTGGTTAACAGCTTCGTGCGCGCCGTTACCTATTGCAAAATAATAAGTTCCCGGTTCAAATATGTATCCGCCGTCGCCGTATACGGAATCGTATGACGTAAGAAGATAACGGTCTACTTCGATTTTAACCGTCTCGGTACCGTTTGCGGGAACGTCCACTTTTTCATAGCCCATAAGCTGAATGGCCGCTTTTTCCACGCCGCTAGTCTTATCGTAGTCGGTATAAGGAGACTGAGCGTAAAGCTGAACGCTCGCCTTGCCCGCCAAATTGTTGGTGTTTTTAACGGTTACGGTAGCCGTGAATGTATCCTTGTCGCTGTCGTAGGTCAAACTGTCAAGCGTTTGAGTGTATTCCGAATACGAAAGTCCGAAACCGAAAGGAAAACAAACTTCATCCTGATATTTCCACGCTTCCGCGCCGGTAATCGCGCCTGTTTTGGAGCCGGCTTTACCTTGGTTGAGCATTACGTCTTCATATCTGGTCTCATAATATTTATAGCCTACGTAAATGCCTTCTTTGTAAACCACATAGTGCCCGCCCATGTTGGGAGTATTGCCCATGAAGTTATAGTTGCCCCAGTTTTGCATTGCGGGCGAACCTATTGAGTTTGCCGCAAAAGTGAACGTGTTGTGACCGGAAGGGTTAGCCTCGCCTTTAAGAAGATTAACCACGCCGGGAAGCCCGTAATAGCCGGGGTTTCCGAACCAAAGGCATGCGTTTACGTTATACTTCTCCAACCATCCGAGTTCCATGGCGAGCGGGCCGTTCAACAATACGATTATTTTATCGAACTGACCGCTTTCGTTTATCAACTTAAGAAGCGCTTCTTCATTCGCGTCGAGTTTGAGAATACCTTTAGGCGGGTCTACGTTTTCAGTTCCGAAACGAGCGAAAGTAACTATCGCAACGTCGTTAAAATCTTTAAAAGTATTCTTTAACGCGTTCGTATAGAATCTCAAGGGCGCTTCGCCTACGTTGTTTGTCTGTCCGAGATCCACGCCCGCGCCGTAACTCGTACCCGCATAAGCGTCGTAAAGTTTTTGGTTAATTTGAAAGCCGCCGTCGGTGAACGCTTTTGCCATATCTATCTGATATTCGGCATTGGGTGTAGGACCGCCCGCGCCGCTTCTCCAAATAGTGTGCGCGCTGTTGTTACCGAATAAAGTGACTTTGCGTTCGTCGGATTTAAGCGGAAGAGCGCCGTCGTTTTTAAGAAGTACGGAGCCTTCTTCCACTTCCTGTACGCAAAAATCGTAAGAGTCTTTTATCAGTCTGCTCCAGCCCTCTTCCGTAAGGTTGCCGTCCGCGTCGCCGTACGCACTGCCTTTGAGCGCAAGTCCGCCGCCCGTCAGTCCGAAAAAATCGTTGATGTAGCCGGCAAAGGTATTGGCAAGCATCGTAATGATGATAAACAACGTAAAAAGGAACGTTGCAACACCGGACAAACCAAGCCAAAGTTTGCTAGTTTTCATAATTTTATTTTCCTCCTAAAAAATTCCGAGAATATTCTCCCGTGTTTTTATGGTAAAAAAATTAAACTTCAATTTCAAGAAGAAAGTTTGCAAACTATGGCAAAAAGTTTAGATTTTATAGTTTTTATTAAAAAAATTAAAAGCAAGCACAAATTCGCGCGGTTTTATGTGTTTGCTTTTCAATTATTGATATTTACGTTAAATTTATCTATTCTTTACTGCGATGAGCCCTGTAATCGGAAGGAGTTACCCCGTAGTTTTGTTTGAACTGCTCGTTAAAACTGCGTATACTTTCAAAACCGCAGGCGTTGCTTATCTGCACCATGCTTTTATTTGTGGTGCGCAGAAGTTCCGCCGCGTTATTGGAGCGGAAAGTATTCACAAACTTAGAAAATCCGCATCCGAAAATTTTATTGAACATATTGGAAAGATAAGTGTAATTATAACCCATTTCGTTCGCAAGGTCTTTTAAGGTTATAACTTTATCGTAATTCTGTTGAATGTAATATAAAAGTTTTATAGTAAGTTCCTCAACGTTGCCCGCGTCCGCGCGCTTCGCCATATTGTCGTAAGCCCTGCCGCAGATGCCGTATAACGCCGCGCACCGCAAAAATCTGTTGGTTCTTTCGTTTTTTAACAGTTCAATCTCTCCGCGGTCGGTAAAATCGAATATAGCATATACGCCGTTACCCCCCCCCCAAGAACCGTTTTTAGTCTCTTTATAAAAATCCGCTACGTAGTCGTTGGAAAAAACACACAAAAAACTGCGCGAATATTTATCCGTTTTATAACCGTGGACATGATTGGGCAACACAAGCATAGCCATTCCGGGTTTTAAAATAAAGCTCTCGTAATAAACGGAACATTCCAGCTCGCCTTCCAGCACGGTTATAAATTCGTAACTGTTATGTACGTGGCTTACAAAACTCAGATTTTCATCGGATTGAGTGTAAATATAATTTCTGTCAATCGAACGCTTTGTTTCAAAATACATAAAATAAACCTTTGTAATTTATTTTATCGGTATTATAGCAAATAAAATTTTCCTCGTCAATACCCAAAATTTGGTATGAAATAACAAATTAGGCAAATGTGTGAAGTACTGACAATTTTGATATATTTTTTGTAAAAGGCTATCTTTTTCAGTGTTTTATTACAAAATCAAAACTTTTTGCCATAGTTTGCAAACTTTCTTCTTGAAACGGAGGTTTATCTTATTTATACTGAATGCAATAAAGGATTTCCTTGAAAAAGGATTATCTCGATTTATTTGGAGGAAAGTTAAATGAAAAAGAAATTAACGGCGCTCATATTTGCTTCGGTAATGGTTCTGAGCGCAAGCGCGTTTCTCGTAGGCTGCAACCAAGCGGAACCGGTGCACACCACGCACTACGACGCCGACGCGGACGGCGTATGCGACGTATGCGACATGGATATGGAAGGTCACGAACATATTTACTCGAAAAAATGGATGCACGATAACGAATACCACTGGCACAAAGCGACCTGCGCTCACGAAGATCAAATTTCAGGCAAGGAAGCGCACGCATACGACGCTATGGGAATTTGCACTTCTTGCAAAGTATTCGTTTCCACTCCCGTAACACCCGTGAACGGCGTATACCACTTGGAAGCTGAAACCGCCATTCTCGACGACCACGGCGCAACTCAAAATACCATGACGGTATCAAAAAACAAAATTGAATTTACGGAATCGGGCAAAACGGACGGTCCCCTCGTCACTAATGTAGGATATTTCGGCGGTAAAACGACGGGACAGACGATTACCTGGAAATTCAACGCGTCCGCAGCGGCGGAAAACGTTAAACTTACTTTAAGACTTGCCTCTACCGACGGCACTTGGGACGATCAGTTTATAAGAGAGATTGATCTGGGTGCAGAAGGCGCGCCTACCCTTAAAATTAACAATGCGGACGTTTCGCTTAAAGGTAAGAAACTCGACGGTTTGACAGGACTTACAAGGGAAGACATGACAAGCGACGTTGCATACCATAACTACTGCGAAATAGAAATTACCGTTAATTTGGTAGCAGGTGAAAACACGGTTGTCCTTACTTCAGGCGCAAAAGGTTGCAACGTGGATAAGATAATGATTGCCACAGACAGCAAGATCGAATTTTTCAGAACTAACAACTTCGACCGCGCGTAAAATCAACCGATATTAATAATTGTAAAGTAAATTGAACTATGCGGCGTCGGTTCGGTAACGCACCGAACCGACGCTTTAAATTTGAATACACAATCGATTCCGATAAAATTTTTCACGACCAAATATATAAGGAGCTTTTTTATGAAAGAAATTTTTGAAAATATTCCGGCCGTAAAATACGAAGGCGCAAATTCCAAAAACAAATTCGCTTTCAAATTTTACGACGCAGACAAGGAAATTTTAGGCAAAAAAATGAGCGAACATCTCCCCTTCGCCATGGCTTGGTGGCATAATCTCTGCGCAAACGGCGCGGATATGTTCGGCAGAGGAACGGCGGATAAATCTTTCGGCAAAAAACCGGGGACTATGGAACACGCCAAAGCCAAAGTGGACGCGGGTTTTGAGTTTATGCAAAAGCTGGGCATAAAATATTTTTGCTGGCACGACGTGGATTTAGTTCCCGAAGCGGACGACATTAAGGAAACCAACGCCCGTTTGGACGAAATTTCGGACTACATACTCGATAAAATGAATAAAACGGGCATAAAGTGCCTGTGGGGTACGGCAAACATGTTCGGCAACCCCCGCTATATGAACGGCGCGGGGTCCACCAACAGCGCGGACGTATTCGCATTCGCCGCGGCTCAGGTTAAAAAAGCTCTGGATATCACCGTAAAACTCGGCGGCAAGGGCTACGTGTTCTGGGGCGGCAGAGAAGGTTACGAAACTCTTCTGAACACAGACGTAAAGTTCGAACAGGAAAATATTGCCCGTCTTATGAAAATGGCGGTAACTTACGGCAGAAGCATAGGTTTTAAGGGCGATTTCTTCATAGAACCCAAACCCAAAGAGCCTATGAAGCACCAATACGACTTCGATGCGGCGACGGCAATCGGCTTTTTAAAGGCTCACGGGTTGGAAAAAGATTTCAAAATGAACATCGAAGCCAACCACGCGACTCTAGCGGGACATACCTTCGAACACGAACTCAGAATTTCGGCTATAAACGGCATGCTCGGCTCGGTAGACGCAAATCAGGGCGATTACCTTCTGGGTTGGGATACGGATGAATTCCCCTGCGACGTATACACCTCGACTTACGCAATGCTTGAAATACTCAACGCGGGCGGACTTACGGGCGGACTTAACTTCGACGCTAAAAACCGCCGTCCTTCCTACACCCACGAAGATATGTTCCACGCTTTCATTCTCGGTATGGACACCTGGGCTTTGGGACTTATCAACGCGGCGAAACTCATAGAAGACGGCACGCTCGATAAATTCAAGGAAAATAAATACTCCACTTTTAAAACCACCGAAATAGGCAAAAAGATTTTAAAGAACGAAACTTCGCTTGAAGAACTTGCGGCTTACGCGGAAAAGCTGGGCGCGCCCGAACTTCCTTCAGGCGGCAATCAGGAATATCTTCAGCACGTTATAAACAACGTACTCTTCGGAAAATAAAAATCGTTGCCGTCGAAAATTTTGTTTTTCGGCGGCAATTTTGCGAGATGAAAAATATGTATATCGGTATTGACTTGGGAACTTCTTCCGTCAAACTTCTATTGGTTACGGCGGACGGCAAAATAATAAATTCTGTTACTCAGACCTATAAGGTACACTACCCTCGCGACGGGTGGAGCGAACAAAACCCCGAAGATTGGTATTCGGGCGTTATAGGCGGCATTATGCGGCTTTTGGTAGGTCATGATAAGTCCGCGGTAAAGGGCGTAGGCGTAGGCGGACAAATGCACGGATTGGTCGTTTTGGATAAAAACGACACGGTAATTCGCCCGTGTATATTATGGAACGACGGGCGAACCGAAAAGCAAACGGAATACTTAAACGAAGTTATCGGCCGCAAAGTTCTATCCGTGCGCACGGCAAATATCGCGTTTGCGGGTTTCACAGCGCCAAAAATACTATGGCTCAGGGAAAACGAACCCGAAAACTTTAAACGAATAGATAAAATAATGTTGCCTAAAGACTATATTGTTACCGCCTTACCGGAAAATTCGCAACCGATTACTCGGACGCAAGCGGCACTCTTCTTCTCGACGTCAAAAACAAACGTTGGAGCGCGGATATGCTTCAGATATGCGGAGTTAAAGAAACTCAGTTGCCCCGTCTTTACGAATCGTACGACGCCGTAGGAACGCTTTTGGACAGCGTTAAAAAAGAGCTGCAACTTTCCGATAAAGTAACTGTTTGCGCGGGCGCGGGCGACAACGCCGCGGCGGCTATTGGAACGGGTACAATAAATGACGGCGATTGCAATATTTCTCTCGGTACGAGCGGCACGGTATTTATATCGAACGATAATTTTTCCGTAGACGACAACAACGCTCTGCATTCGTTCGCGCACGCGAACGGAAAATATCACCTTATGGGCTGTATACTCTCAGCTGCAAGCTGCAACGCATGGTGGATGGAAAACGTACTTAAAACTACCGAATTTTCCGCCGAACAGCGAGGCGCGGATAAATTGCGCGGCGAAAACGACACTTTTTTTATGCCGTATTTAATGGGAGAAAGAAGCCCTCACAACGATACCAACGCCCGCGGAGCGTTTATAGGCTTACGCCCCACTACCACACGCATGCAAATGACTCTCGCGGTTATGGAAGGCGTGGCGTTCGCTCTGCGCGACTGCGTTGAAGTAGCTAAATCAAACGGAACTAAGATAAGCGGCACGCGAATATGCGGCGGAGGATCTAAAAGCCCGCTGTGGAGGCAAATAATCGCAGACGTGTTGAATATGCCCGTAGAAACGCCGAAAACGCAGGAAGGACCCGCTTACGGCGGCGCGATTCTCGCCATGGTAGCGTGCGGGGAATACTCCACCGTTCAGTCTGCGGTGGAAAAACTTATAAGTATTACGCAAACGGTAACCCCCGACAAAAAAGCGGCGGCGGGTTACGAAAAAAGATACGCAATTTTTAAACAACTGTATCCCGCGCTTAAAAACGCGTTCAAACTTTATCAGGAGCTTTAAATGACACTCGAAACCGACATCAATCAAAAAAGTATAGACACGGTGAGAATACTTTCCGCCGAAGCTATTACAAAGGCAAATTCGGGACATCCCGGCATATGTCTGGGCGCAGCGCCCGCAGCGTTCACGCTGTTTGCCGAATTTATGAACTTCAGCTATAAAAACCCTCAATGGCAAAACCGCGACAGATTCGTTCTTTCAGCCGGACACGGTTCCGCCCTTCTCTATTCCCTATTACACCTGTTCGGTCTGGGAGTTACCAAAGAAGATTTAATGAGCTTCCGTAAATTCGGTTCCAATACCCCCGGACACCCCGAATACGGCGTAACCGCAGGCGTTGACGTATCCACCGGACCTTTAGGGCAAGGAATAGCAAACGCCGTAGGACTTGCGCTTGCGGAAACCCATCTGGCGGCGAAATTCAATAAAGCGGGCTATTATATCGTAAACCACTACACTTACGCGCTTTGCGGCGACGGTTGTTTGGAAGAAGGAATAAGCTACGAAGCCTGTTCCTTCGCCGGCACGCAAAAGTTGGGTAAACTCATTCTTTTTTACGATAAAAACGATATTTCGATTGAAGGCGACACTTCAACCGCGTTTTCGGAAAATACGGCTATGCGTTTTGCGGCAATGGGCTGGCAGGTAATAGAAGTAGACGATGCAAACGACGTTAAAAAAATTCGTTCCGCCGTTTGCGACGCACAGCGGGAAACGGGCAAACCCAGCGTGATAATCTGCCGTTCGGTAATCGGTTTCGGTTCTCCTCTCGCAGGTACTGCCGAAATACACGGCTCTCCGCTCACCGAAGAACAGCTTAAACAGACAAAAGACAAACTCAACTGGACGGAAGAACCGTTTGAAAGTCCAGAAGCCGTGCGCTATTACTGTAAACGGCTCGCCGAAGAAAAATGCAAAGCCGAAACCGAATGGAACGAATCGTTCAAGAAATATGCGGCGGCTTACCCAGAACTTGCAAAGGAATACAAAAACTATTTCGACGGTTTCATTCCGGACTGCGAACGTAAGTTTATATGCGAAAAACCCGAAGCAACACGTATAAGCGGCGGAAAAGTTTTAAACGATTTGGCAAAAACCATACCCAATCTTTTATCGGGTTCGGCAGACCTTTCTCCGTCCACAAAGACCGATCTGAAAGGCGCAGAATGGTTTTCACCGGAAAACAGACTCGGCCGCAACATTCATTTCGGAATACGCGAACACGCCATGGCGGCTATATGCAACGGCATTGCTCTGCACGGCGGGCTGAAAATCGTATGCTCTACTTTCTTTACTTTCTCAGACTATATGAAAGGCGCGATACGTATGAGCGCGATTATGAAATTACCCGTCATTTACGTGCTTACCCACGACGGCATAGGAGTCGGCGAAGACGGCCCCACACACCAACCAGTGGAACAACTCGCCGCGCTGCGCGCCACTCCCGATATTAACGTGTTTCGTCCCTGCGACTACTCGGAAACGGCGGCGGCGTATATTTCGGCTTTAACGGGAAAAAATCCCGTAGCGATAGTTCTTTCAAGACAAAACTTAACGCAGTTTAATAAGGGTGAAAACGCGCTTAAAGGCGGTTACATAATAGACGATTGCAAGGGCGGACCCGACGCGCTGTTGATTGCTACCGGTTCGGAAGCGGAGCTCTGCGTTCAGGCAAAAAAGCTTTTGGAAAACTACGGAATCAAAACAAGAGTCGTATCCATTCCCTGTTTTGAACTCTTTGAAAAACAGTCGGAAAAATACAAACAATCGGTAATCCCCCAAACAGTCAAGGCGCGCGTATGCGTGGAAACGGCAAGCCCGTTGGGCTGGCGAGAATACGCCGGCGACAATGGGGAAATAATAGCAATGACTACATTCGGACTCAGCGGCGACTACAAAACGCTGTATAAACACTTCGGCTTTACTCCCGAAAATATAGCTGAAAAAGCAAAATTAAGTTTAAATAAGTAATTAAAAAGACGGTCTGAAAATAAAAACTTTCAGACCGTCTTTTTTTGCTAACGGCGCAAATTATTGTTATCGCATAAAAAACCATCAGCAAACAATAAATGTTCATAGTTGTTCGCAATGTAAATATAATATTTATCAAAAAAATAAGCGCATACAATCCGGACCAGGCTGTATGCGCTTATTTTTCATGTTTAGTCTCCGATATTGCCAAGAAAAACCGCTATCGGGCTGTTCCGTTAAAACAAATCAGAGTTTTGGTGCGTCCGTCGGGGCTCGAACCCGAACCGAAGGCGTCGGAGGCCTTTATGGTATCCAATTCCACCACGGGCGCGTAAACAGCTTCTTAACGAAGCTATTTTAATTTTCTATATATCTTTTTATTTTTTCGGTAAAAATTCTCTTTTCCGCAGCATAGCGTTCAACTTTCTGCACATACCTGCTCAAACGTTTTCTGCTCTCCTCGCGCGAAATCGCGTCCGCGTCGTACAAACGGAATTCCGCAAGCGCAAGAAAATATTCCATTTCAATATTATTGATAAACGTAATACTCGCCGTTCCGTCTTTATAAAAACTGTAAAGACGTCTACGCTGTTCCAAAGAATTTTTAAGATTTTCTAAAATAATTTCCTTTCTCTCGTCAGAATCCTGCGTGCGCGGAACGTCTCCCTTACTTTCCAAATTTTCCAGCATAGTAAGCGCACAGAACATATTGCGGTAAATATATGAACGCAAAAGTTCGCAAAACTGTTTATTCTGTTCGGGCGCCGCGTCGCAAAATTCGTTTATATATTTTTCCGTCTGTTTGGCGAAACCCAAAAGCCTTTTGCAATATTCGGCGCGCTTATCGCTTTCCAATTCTTTACCGTTAAGAACAAGCAAATAAAGATATACTATAAAACCGTAAATTAAAGCTTGAAGCATTACCTTTACTTCGCCTTCGTCCATATCGTAAAGCAAACTTAAAATGTCTTCGTATTCGTCCCTTATTTCGTAAAAATCATCGAGCATAATATATTGCTCGTCGCCCGTAAAACGTACTTTTTTATACAGCTTTACCGAATTTATAGCGCACTTTAAACTTGCGAACAATTCTGCCGACTGTTTGGCGTTGGGACTGAGTTCTTTTAAAAATTTTTGCAGATCTTCCAAGATTTCTTCGCGGGAATCTTCGTAAATATACGCGCAGTAAATATAACACAAAACATACTGCGCCATTTCATAATTCGAACATGTGGGGTCGCCGTTATGTTCTCTGACAAAGCGCCTCGTTTCATCGCGGCTATGTATCAATGTCATTTTATTGGTATTAACCGTATTTTTTTGCGAATTGAAAAACTTATTGCCGAGATTTTCGACTATTTCTTCCTCTGTTAAATTTTCGGTTTTCAACGAATAAGACCATACGCCGTGCAAATCGCTGGGCAACGCGCTGTCGTTCGGTTCGAGATTTATCAAATAGTTATGTATTTTGTTGGCGTTGAGTTTTGCAAGCAGATAACCCCATTCAAACATAAGATTGGCGCTCAACGCGCTCGCGTCGTTTTTCTGAATAAGCAAAATTCCTTGGTCGCACTTTTTCATCTGTTCGATAATTGTGCCGCCTACATAATTGGATTTCAAATCGTGGAGGTTTCCGCCCACTATAGCTTCATACCCCGCCCTTTTGGAAATATATTCTCCGAGTTTTTTCGCGGTTTCCAAATTTCCGCTCCAAGCTATAAAAACTTTACTCATGTTTTTCCCCGTTAAGTAAACTTTCGCAATTATCTAAATTTTTTTGAACGGCGTAAAATACGTCGCACAGCGGTTTTCCGTCCACAAGCGCGTGACTTACCGTTATATTCATACTCATTTCGTATCCGTTGCCGTTCTCAACATATTTTCCCCAGCTTATGCGTGGCACGCTTAAAGATTCTTTATCGTCCGGAATGGGATTTGTGGCTTCCGTGAAATCCAACCACGGCAAACAGGAAAAATAATACACGTCGTGCTTGTCGTCGCCGAAACCTTTGTTGCCTCCCTCTTTTTTTGTTTTTTCTATGCCTTCGCGCACTTGCCTGCGGAATATATCGGGGTTTTCAATCCATTCTACGCGGCAAACGTCGAACAGCCCGTTTTCCAACGCTACGGTAAAAGAAGGTGCGGGAGCTTCGTATTCAACCACGTTCTGTCCTTCAACCCTTAATTTCAGAGCGGATACGGAATTTAGCGCTTTTATCGTTAAATAAAGCATATCGGCGTAGAAATCGCTTTTATACTTACCTTTAAACCCGATTAATTTGGTAACGTTCAACCGCACGGTAATAGAATAAGTGGGATTGGAAAAACCCGAAAACCAAAGGTATGATTTTCTTCTCTCCCATTTTTCTATATCTATAACTCTCATAATTACTCCGAATATACGAACGATTTTCCGTTGTATTTATAACCCAAAGCGGCAAACCGCGCGGTTATTTCTGCCATGTTTACGCCCTCTTCTTCGCATAAAAATTCCAACGAATCGTATTTATCGCGTAAAGCGGTATTTATCAAAGACAGTAATATATAATCGTCGTCGGGCAAAATCATAGCAAAAATAATACCAATAAAATAATTCGTCTGTTTCCAAAAACAAGCGGAACAAGGCGGGCGGGTTTTTCGTCTTATCGCCGACAAAGTCGGAAAACGCACGTTGAAAAAAGCGCAGCTCCACGCCGTTATTCGCCGTTCATAGGAAGCGACCCGTTACATTATACCATAATTCAAAAGAATTGCAAATACTATTTTATTATGATATAATGTTTTTCAAAAGAAAATTCGAGGTAATTTATGTCGAAAGGAAAAGTTGTCGTAGGGATGAGCGGGGGAGTAGATTCATCCGTGGCGGCGTATCTTTTAAAGCAACAAGGATACGACGTTATAGGGTTATACATGTATAATTGGGAAGAAACCGACCCCAACGGCGCATGCAATGCCGACGAAGATTTCGCCGACGTGCGCAGAGTATGCGCCACTCTCGACATTCCGTATTACAGCGTGAATTTCGCAAAGCAATACGCCGAAAGAGTGTTTTCCTACTTCCTTTCCGAATACAAGGCGGGCAGAACCCCTAATCCCGACGTGCTTTGTAACCGCGAAATAAAATTCGGAACTTTCCGCGACTACGCGCTTTCTATGGGCGCGGATTATATAGCGACGGGGCATTATTGCGGCGTTGAAGAAATAAACGGCAGAATTTTTTTAAAAAAAGTTAAGGACTCAGGTAAAGACCAAACTTATTTTTTAAATCAGGTACGCGAAAAACAACTTGAAAACGTTCTTTTTCCCCTTTCCGAACTCGATAAATCCGAAGTGCGCGACATTGCCGTAAAACAAGGTCTTGCAACGGCGAAAAAGAAGGATTCCACGGGAATTTGTTTTATAGGGGAAAGAAATTTCCGCAAATTTTTAAAGACCTATCTGCCCGCCCAAAAGGGAAAAATAGTGACGTTGGACGGTGCAACCGTGGGCGAGCATATCGGCCTTATGTATTATACCATAGGGCAGAGAAAGGGACTTGACCTCGGCGGAGTTCACGGCGAAGAAGGCAGATGGTTTGTAGTGAAAAAGGATTTGAAAAACAATATTCTATATGTTTCCCACGGCGACGAAAGCCCTCTGTATTCAAAGGCATGTAAAGTTTCGGGGCTAAATTGGATTGGATATATGCCGCGTCAAACGCAATTTTGCACAGCTAAATTCCGTTACCGCCAACCCGAACAGAAAATTAAGGTCGGCGTAAACGGCGACACCGCCACTGTGGAATTCGACGAAACCCAGCGCGCGGTAACCGAAGGACAATACGCCGTATTTTACGACGAAACCCACTGCCTCGGCGGCGGCGTAATAGAAGAAGTTTACTATTGATATAGAAATTTCTCTTTGTTCTTACAAGCACTTTCCGCGCAAGCGGGTACGACAAGAATTAAAAACGAAGGCGGCGCGTATTCACGCCGCCCCTTTATTTTATATCTTTTTGATTTGCTCTTCGCGGAATTGCTTTAAATACAAATCATAATAGTGTCCGCGATTTTTCAAAAGCTGCTCATGCGTGCCGCGTTCGATAATTTTTCCGTCCTCCACCACCAAAATGACGTCGGCGTTACGCACGGTTGAAAGTCTGTGCGCTATTATAAAACTCGTTCTGCCCTCCATAAGCTTTTCTACCGCGTCCTGAATAAGTTTTTCCGTAAGCGTGTCAACCGAGGAAGTCGCCTCGTCCAAAATAAATATGGCGGGGTCGGCTATTATAGCCCTTGCGAACGAAAGAAGCTGTTTTTCGCCCGTTGAAAGAGTGTTTCCGCCTTCGCCAACGTCGGTATCGTAACCGTGTTCAAGCCTTTTTATAATAAATTCGGCGTTTACCTTTTTCACCGCAGCTTCCATTTGTTCAAAGGTTGCGTTTTCGTTTCCGTACAAAAGATTTTCACGCACCGTTCCCGAAAACAGATGCGGCGTTTGCAATACATAACCTATATTGGAATGCAGCCATCCCACCGAACGGTCGCGAGCATCTTTTCCGTCTATTAACACCCTGCCTTCGGTGGGTTCGAAAAATCTGCACACAAGGTTTACAAGCGTGGATTTTCCCGCTCCCGTTTCGCCGACAATTGCAACCGTGGTTCCTTTCGGTACTTTCAGATTAAAATGCTCCAATACGTATTCGTCGCCGTCGGGATATTTGAAAGTAACGTCCTCGAACTCTATATCGCCGTGTAATTTTTCCCAATTCTCCTTTTTGGGATTAAACCCGTCCCCGTATGTTTCAATAACTTCTGGGCGGTCTTTAACGTCGCTTTCGGCTTCGCAAAGCGCGGAAAACCTTTCCAAATTAACTTTAACCGAAATCAAATCCGATACCGCTTCCACCGCCCACTGCACAGGTTCCATGAGCCCTTGCGCATAGTTCATAAACACCGACAAAGTGCCTATTTCTATAACGCCCTCCACGGTGATAATTCCGCCGTACCATAAAACCAGCGCAAGCGCTACGGAGGAGGCAAAAGTTATAAAAGAAGCGAATAAAGACCTGTAATGCCCCAAATGAGTGGAGCGTTTTTTCATTTCTTCAGTGCGTTTGAAAAAATCTTCGTCAAGCTTTTCTTCCACGGCAAGCGTTTTGGAAGTGGCTACTCCCGTAATTCCCTCGTTGAAACCCGCGGTTATCTGAGAATTTATCTCTCTCACCTTTCTGTTTAAAACGGTCTGTTTGCGTTGGAAATATACGGAAACGAACGCGGCGAACGGCACGATAGCCAAAACGCACAACGCAAGCAGGGGGTTCATTACGAACATAACGGATATCGCGCCGACAATGTACACAAGATTTGCGACGCCCTGAAAGCTATCCCACGCGATTACCGAACCTATGTTGGAAGTATCGCTCATTACACGCGCATGAATTTTACCCACGCTGTGCACGTTAAAATACGCGACCGAAAGCGTTTGAAGATGATTAAACGCCGTCCTGCGCATATCGCGGAGAAGATACATTTCCAATCTGCAGCAATTGTAACCGCTTATAAAATCGAATATTGTACTTGCAATTATACACGTAACGTATAAAATAACGAATACCGTAAGCCCTTCAACCGTTTTGTTTGCGATAAAATTATCTATTGCATATTTTTGAAATAGCGGCAAAAGCGTAACTACCGCGCTGCACGCAAGCGCACAAACGAGCATCGCCGCCGTCAAGCCTTTATAATTAGCCAAAAAAGGTTTAAGTTTTCCAAGACCGAAAAATTTTAATTCCTTACGGGGCGCGTTGTCAGTCATTTTCAGCCGCCTCCTTCAATTCCTCGGGTAAAGCCGTTTGTAAATCGTAAAGCTTTTTAAAAATCCCGCCGCGTTTAAGCAATTCTTCCGCCGTTCCGCTTTCCGCAATTCTTCCGCCGTCAAGCACTATAATATTGTCGGCATGCAAAACCGTGGTAATGCGATGAGAAATTATCATTACCGTTGCGCCTTTGAATTTTTCCGCGAGGTTTGCGCGGATTTCCGCGTCCGTCTGCGCATCCACGGCGGAAAGACTGTCGTCGAAAACAAGATAAGGAGTTTCCCGCAAAAGTGTTCTGGCTATGGTTACGCGTTGTTTTTGTCCTCCCGAAAGCGTTACGCCTCGTTCGCCCACTACGGTATCGTATCCTTTTAAAAAATTCTTTATGTTATCGTGCACGCAGGCTTCGCGCGCGGCGCACGTTATATCGTTTTCATTTGCCGAATCCGCGGCGATAGCTATGTTTTCGCCGACGGTGCGAGAATAAACGTAGCCTTCCTGTAAAACAAGCCCTATATTTCTTCTCAGCGTCGCGGGGCTGATTTCGTTTATATCCCTTCCGCCTATAAAAATTTGTCCTTCCGTAACGGCATACAATCTATCCAAAAGTAAAGCAAGGGTAGATTTCCCGCTGCCCGTGCCGCCGATTATTCCCACAGTCGTTCCCTCGGATACCTTAAACGAAATATCTTTGAGTACGGGTTTGCCTTCGTCATAAGAAAAGTTTACGTTTTTGAACTCTATGTCTCCCGAAAGTTTTTCGACTTCTCCGTAATTTTCTTCCGCGGCGTTTAAAATCTCCGTGATTCTGCCCAACGAAACGCCGGCTTTGCTCATGTTGGAAATTATTCTGCCTAGCTGCCGCACGGGACCCATAAGCATGGTGTTATAAGAAATAAACGCCACCAAATCGCCCGCGGAAAGCTCGCCGTTTATGCAGTAGACCGTGCCCACAACTACTATCAGAAGCCCTTGCAAAAGCGCGATACAATCGTTCGACGACCAGAAAAGCGCCAGAAATTTTTCTATTTTTACCCAAAGTCCCGTATAATAAACGTTTTGTTTTTCAAATTTCGCCCTCTCGTATTCTTCTCTGCCGAATGCCCGAACCACGCGCGCACCCGTAAAGTTTTCCTGCGCCAAAGCCGACAAAACGCCTTCTTCCTCGTCGCATTTTTTAAACGATTTTCTTGCACGGGAATAAAAAAACAAAGAATATCCCAAAAACAGAGGTATAAACGCCGAAGATATAAGCGCAAGTTTCACGTTTTTCATAAACATGAAAACAAGCGAAAACACTATCAAAATTATTATTCTGAACAGTGTAATAAGCTGTGCGGAAACAAAGTTGGTTATAACTTCCGCGTCTGACGTGCACCGTTGAATAATATCGCCCGTTCTGTGAACGTTATGCCACGAAAGCGGAAGCCTTTGAATATGCGAAAAGAGTTTATCCCTCATCCTGCACGTAAAAATTTGATTGGCGCGAGTGTTACAATAAGTACGCAAATAGATAAACGCCGCGCTAATCAAAGCTATCGCCAACAGAAACGCGGCTACGATCCATATATTTTGTTTTAAATAATCAATTCCGCCGAACAGCAAAATAATTCCCGCATACGCTGCGGGAACTTCTTCATTTCCTATAATACTGTCGATAGAAAAGGATACCAACTCGGGCACGAGCATATTTAAAAAAGTAATAACCAGGCTCGCCGCGATTCCCGCGGAGAACATAGCTACGCTGCCCTTTAATAAATACGTCAACGCGCCGACGGAAGTAAACCCCTTTTCAGTATTCACCGTCCGCATAAAATTAATTTAAAATCCCTTTATTATATCTTCCGTAAGATTTTGGCAAAGCGCTTCGCCCAGCTCCGTAACGGAGTTAAAATCTTCAACCGCCGCTATACAGTTGAAAGTATGAATATATCTTACGGGTATGCCCGCCACTATTACGGGCGTTCCGCCGTTTGAAGAAATTATATACGCGCCGTTGTTGCCTCCGCCCGAACGTACCGCCATTTGAACTTTTATACCGCATTTTTCGGCGATTTTTTGCGCGTAAGCCGTAAAACGAGGCGTGCATATTACCGTTCTATCCATATGACGGAGCATAACGCCGCCTTTAAGCGCGTCCTGTATCATATAAGAGGGCGAAAAAGTATCGTCCGCAGGGCAGCCCTCGAAGCATATTGCCGCAACCGGCTTAACCCTATGCATAGCCGCGGTTATCCCGCGCTCGCCAACCTCTTCCTGAGAGGAAATCACGCCTATAACGTCCAATTCAAGCCGTTGATTATTTAACATTTTTAAGCATTTCAACAGCGCGGCCACGCCGATTCTGTCGTCAAACGCTTTGCCTTGTAAAATGCCAGTTTTTTCATTATGTTCGAAAAATGTCAAAGGTACCACGGGCGCGCCGATTTCTATACCCATTTCCCTTGCTTCGTCCGCACTTGTAGCGCCCGCGTCTATTACAAGATTTTCGTAATTCACGGGAGCGTTTCGCTGTTCCGCGTTCATGAAATGCGGGGGCATTGCGGCTATTACCCCGCTTATATACCCCGTTTTCGTATAAATTTGCACCTTGGAAGAGGGAAGGCATTTTTCGTTCCAACCGCCTATCGGAATAAAACGCAATGTTCCGTCCGGCTTGATTGCCTGAACCATGAACCCCACTTCGTCAGAGTGCGCGTCCAAGAGAATATAGGGGCGGCCGCCCTTGTTGTATTTAGGCTTTATGTACAAATTGCGCATGCTATCCTCTTCGAACTCGGCAAAGTCCTTACAGTATTCCCGCGCAATCAAGAGCACTTCGTCCTCGAAGCCGGAAGCGCCTCTCGCCTGCGAAAGTCTTTCTATCAATTCAACGTCTTTCATTTTATAATCACTCCGAAATAATAATTTTATCGATTTTTATTAAACTGCTTTTGGCATGGGCGTTCCGCGAAGTTCCGCCTCTATTTCACGGCACGTTTCCTGCAATTCTTCTTCGGTTTCGGCAAGCTCTATTCCGTCCAAAATATCCTGCAGCTTATATTCTTCCGAAAGATATTTTATCGTTTGGTACCCCATCACCGCAGTAAGCACGCCGTTGGTAAGCCCCTGCACGGACGAATCCACCAAAGCCGAAATAGCCGAACCGAGAATGGGTATTCCTTTAACCGCGTCGCCCATGGTTTTAACTATGCTGTTACCGATTTTCACTCCGCCGAGACCGTAGGCAATGAGCGAATTCTGTAGCACATGCGCAAAAATTTTAACAAGCTTTGCATCAGAGGGGCGGAAACCGTACAAAAACGTTAAGTCTTTGATAAGTTGTAAATTAAGAAAGGAAACCAGGAGCGCGTCAACCTTGCTGGTTTGGGAAAGCGCCGAATACATTGCAGATTTCAACGCGGTTTTAGTAATGAGCGATTGCGCCGACTTTTTCACCGAACCGGTATAAAGCGCTGTCAACGCTTGTTTTACGCCCTCTTCGTTGCCCGCGTTTACGGCTATCGCAAGCTCGCCCACCACCGCGGAATCGTACCAACCCACGCCTTCAACCGTCGCGGTAATTTCTATAATTTTATGCGCAATATCTTTGCGTACTTTTTTGTTATGCTTCTGCGCTTCTCTGGCGGTTTTCGCGTTTACGTTTGTTATAAAATAATCGGATTTAAGTATTTTTACAAGCGGAATTATGTAAATAAACACAAAAGCGGCGACGCCGACTACTGCCGCGCCTATTCCCACGTACAGCCGAACAGTTTTATCTTCGAACATTTCAACCACTTTCAATCCGGCCAAAAGCAAACAAGTAAAAATAAGCACCCCTATAGCCGCGGCTATCAGCCTTAATAATATCTTTGCGCCGCGCACGTTCTGCCTTTTCGTGTATTTTTGTTCGTATTCGTAAATTGTCATTTTTTC
The DNA here is from genome assembly GCA_949746255.1 of uncultured bacterium. Classification (GTDB taxonomy): domain Bacteria; phylum Bacillota; class Clostridia; order Christensenellales; family Borkfalkiaceae; genus Coproplasma. The sequence continues at coordinate 12,106 of CATKAP010000218.1, read as the reverse complement.
CGCAACCTGCGGAATATTTTCTTTTCTTTTCATAATAATTTATAAGTCGATAGAATATTTATAAAGTTCGGATTTTGCAACGCCCCTGTCTTTTGCAGCTTGTTTAACGGCATCTTTTTTGTCCATTCCATGCGCCATATAGTGCAGTATATGTTCTTTTTCGGAAAGAGCGTTCAACAAATTTTCCCGCTCGGCCGCGCCCTCTACCGCTATTACGTACTCGCCGCGTTTTTCGCCAGGAAGTCCTTCTTTAAGATTAAACGATACGGCTTCCTCGTGCATTTTAGTAATTTCGCGAACCGCGCAGGCTCTTCTGTCGCCGAAAATTTCGTACATAGCGCATATATCGCGGTCCACGTCCTGCGGTGCCACGTGAAACAACAACGTTAAATCCAGATCTTTATATTTTTTCAACAGCTCCTTTTTTTCTCCCGCCTTATCGGGCAAAAAGCCGATAAAGGCAAATCTTTCCGCCGGCAAAGCCGAAAGTATAAGCGCGGAAAGCGCGGCGTTAGCTCCCGGAATAACGGTATACCGAACGCCCGACTCTTTTAATTTTTGACAAACTATATTTCCCGGGTCGGAAATTACGGGCATGCCCGCGTCGGAAATAACCGCGACTTCTTTACCCTCGTTCACTGAGGAAATAATTTTGTCCGCCGCTTCGCGTTCGTTGAATTTATGACAGGAGTAAAGCGGCTTTTTAATTTCATATGCGTTTAAAAGTTTTATGCTGTGCCGAGTATCTTCGCAGAAAATAACATCCGCCGTACGCAAAACTTCCAACGCGCGGAGCGAAATATCCTTTAAATTACCTATGGGCGTAGCAACGAAATAAACGTTCCGTTTAATCATTTATCTTTCTCTCTTTCCCGCTTGCTCGGGTCTATCTCCATTCAAACGGTAAACGTTCCGTTTAATCATTTATCTTTCTCTCTTTCCCGCTTGCTCGGGTTTATCTCCATTCAAACGGTAAACGTTCCGTTTAATTATTTATCATTCCTTCTTTTCCGCTTGCTTATCCAGCTTTTCTTTTTTTCTCTTGTGCATTTCCAGCGCGAAACAGATTGTAACGATGGGCATCGCGACGGCGTTTACCGCCAAAACCGTCCACCAAAGCAAAGAATAAAGCGGTATTGTTAAAATTAAAAATTCCACTGGAACTACGCTTACCGAAAATAAACAGATTACCCAGCATACCGTTTCCCAATATTTTTGTTTCATAATTTTTCCTCAACCGAACAGCGTTATCATTAACGCAACAAAAGAAACTATCGCCGAAACCACCGTAGCCGACATTGCTATAAGCAAAAACTTATTTTCTTTATAATATTTTTTTTCGTCAAATTTTTTATCTTCCATAATTTCACCTACGCAAAAAAATTACTGATGTGAAAAAACGCGTTTTCCAATTTAATTATCCACTTAAACGGTTCCGTTTATTGCAAACGGCAAAACTTCTATATTTTCTTTTCCGCCCTTGACCGCTTCAATCATAACAAGATAAGGTTTTTGCCCCTCTCTGCCGCAGACAAACTGCATGCGTTTAGGTTCCAACCCCCGTGACTTAAGTAAATAGATAAGTTCGGCGCACCTGTCGGCGCGGTTTAACACGGCGAATCTGCCGCCGAATTTGAGTTTGCGGAAAGCCGCCTCGGTTATTTCGGGCAAAGTTAAAGTAATTTCTTTACGGCATACGGCTTTTTCATAAATTTCGTTCTCGAACCCTGCGCGCTCATACGGCGGATTACATAATATAAGAGAAAACTTATCGTCGTATTCCTTGCCGATATCCTGTAAACGACAGTTTACTACCTTGCATTCGAATCCGTTAAGCGCCGCTGTCCTCTCCGACATTTCCGCAAGTTCTTTTTGCATTTCAAAAAAAGTGAGCGAACGAATTTGAGGATTAAGGCATAAAAAATGAAATCCTATAACCCCGCTGCCCGAACAGAAATCGGCTACGTTATCGCCGACTTTTGCGCGGGCAAAACGCGAAAGCAAAATACTGTCCGAAGTGAAACGGTATAAATTTACGTTTTGTATAATTTTTTTATCCCCGAAAAACTCTTCGAGAACCTCTCCGTCTTTCAACATATAAATAAATTTATCAGGTTTGCGTCTCCAATGTAATATTTACCGGCCGCATATAAAGGAAAAGGGCGGAGATTACAGCACCTCCGCCCAAAGCATTCCTTTTACTTACTCTGCGGGATGAACAGCACCCGTAGGGCAAACGTCTTCGCAGGCGCCGCAATCGATGCAAACGTCGGGGTCAACGATATATTTTCCGTCGCCTTCGCTGATTGCTTCAACGGGGCAAGTGCCGGCGCAAGCGCCGCAACTTACGCATTCGTCCGTGATGATATGTGCCATGGTTATTCCTCCGTTTATTACGTTATTGTAATTTATATTATAACACAAATTTTCAGCTGTGTAAAGAGGTTAAACAAAATATTTGCCAAACCGCCGCGAATGTTAATTCTGTTTCTTTTTATGGCGGAATTTTTTGTGAAATTTGCCCGAAGGCTTATTTTTTTGCTTTTCCGCCGAATTTCCCGAGGTGTTTAACGCAATATCGGCTGCGGGCGCTTCGGGAATTTTTTCATCACGCTTTACCGGCATTTCTTCAACCGATTCCTCTTCGGCTTCATCCGCGGCGGGTTTTACCGCTTTAAATTTTAAATCGTTAACCGAAAAATCCTTGTACGTTATCAAATCTTTGGTCTTGTCTTCTATCTTTACGCGAACTTCCATTTTAAGCATATTAACATTTATTACAGTGCCTTTGCCTTCCGGAGTGGTGATTTCACTCCCTATTCTGGGCATTTGCTTACATGCGTCCGCATAATATTCGTTTTCATAAGAAAGGCAACACATCAATCTGCCGCAAAGTCCTGAAATTTTACCCGGATTCAAAGAAAGCCCTTGATTTTTCGCCATTTTGATGGATACTTTTTTCAATTCCGGCATACAGCTTGCGCAACAGCACTCTCTGCCGCACGGAGCTATACCGCCGAGAAGTTTTATTTCGTCGCGTATGCCTACCTGCCTCAATTCTATGCGCATACGGAAAACGGAAGAAAGGTCTTTTACAAGTTCTCTGAAATCCACGCGTTGCGGCGCCGAATAATAAAACACGGCTTTGCTTCCGTCGAAAGCAAATTCGCAGTCGATAAGTTTCATATCCAATCCGTGTTTTTCTATTTTTTCACGAACCGTATCGAACGCAGTTTCTTTCCGCTCCAGATTTTTGCGATGCGTTTCCTCGTCCTTTGCGGTAGCCGCTCGCACAATAGGTTTTAACGGAGCGACAAGTTTTTCATCCGCGACTTCGGCGCGGGGCATAACTACCGTAGCGTATTCCACGCCTCGGGCGGTTTCCACAACTACCCCCGCTCCTTGTTTATACTGTTCTTTGCCGGGCGCAAAATAATAAACTTTACCGCCCTCTTTAAAGGTTACCCCTGTAACTTCTGCCATTTGTTTTTCTCCCCGACCACTCCCAAGAGAAAGTCGTATAAAAGCGCCTGAAAATTCGCGTTGTATGTAATGTCCGCGCATGCCTTGTCCAACTTTTCAAGCGCGTATACCAAAACGGGCTTACCGAGCTTGCGCGTAAACGGACTTTCCTCCGTCAACGCCGAAAAATAAAGCCGCCTCATTTCAGATAAAAGTTCTTTTTTATATTTTATGTCGCCGTACTTTGCTACCGCAAGACCTACGTCGCACGCATCCACCGTATAACATAAATCTTTCGCCGCGGCGCGAACGCCTGCAAACCAACCGCCTTCAACCATATTCTGGGCCGCGCCCAAATCTCCGTTCGCGCTTCTCGCAGCGTCGCGGTTCAATAAGTTTCCACTCATGCGCTCCAACGCCGCAAATATTTCGCTTTGGGTAAACGGAGGTATTTCAAGGAGTTTTACGCGCGAGCGAACGGTATCAACCACCGGCGCCAGCGAGTTTACGCCCAAGAGAAAATGTATGCCTTCGAGCGGTTCCTCCAAAGTTTTTAAAAACTTGTTTTGCAACAGTTGCGAAGCCGCGTCGAAATTGCAAATAACGTACAACTTTTTATCGCCTTCCGTGGGGCGCATAGCGCTGTCGTTTAAAATTTCCGCAACCGCGTCCGCCGTAAGTTTTTTTTCTTCCGTCGGATAAATCATACAGTCCGAAAAACTTCCGTTCATTATCCTTTCACGAAGATTGCCGTCCGCTCCGAAAAACTCCGCCGCAAATATTTTAAGCGCGTCGCGTAAATTTTTCGAGTCCTGAAAGTGCAACATATACGCGTGCGAAAGTTTACCCGCCGCTCTGTCGCCCGAAAGTATTTTATATGCGGTTGTGTTTTTTAAAAGTTTTTCCACTTAATCTATTACGCCTTTCGATATTAAAAGTTTTTTTATGTTTTCCGCGGTCTGAAATTTTGTTCCTCCGCAATCGACGGCGCATATACGCGGGTATTCGGCAACGAGCGCCCTGTATCCGGCGTATACTTTTTCATGAAACGAAATACCCTGCTGTTCCATTCTGTCGTCCTCGTCCGCGCCGTGCTTTCTCTCGAACGCCGCGGAGGGCGGTATGTCCAAAAACACGGTGACGTCGGGCGAATACTTTTGCAAAGCGTACGAATTTATACTTTTTATAAACTCTGCTCCGAGACCGCGGGCGTAGCCCTGATATGCGAGCGACGAATCCACATACCTGTCGCAGATAACCAGCTTACCCGCGTTTAAAGCGGGTATTATTATTTCTTTAAGATGTTGAATACGCGCGGCGGCATACAAAAGCGCTTCGCATTCGTCGAACATATCGGTATATTTTCCGTTTAAAATTATCTTTCGTATCTCTTCGGAAATTTCCCCGCCTCCGGGTTCGCGCGTCAATATAAAGTCTGTACCTCTCTCCTTTAAATATTCGGAAAGTAGCCTTAACTGCGTGCTCTTGCCAGAGCCTTCGCAGCCCTCGAAAGTCACGAATTTACCGTTCATCTTTTAACCACCCATACGGCGCCGCCGTCAAGTCCGAAGGTATGACCCGCGCAAGACAAAGCTTCGATAGCGTCCGAAGTAATTATTTCGCCTGCGACGATTACCGGAATACACGGAGGCGTGACTCCCGCGCTGCGCGCGCACATCCTGCCGGCGGCTTTTTTAAGCGGAACAAGCTCTCTACGGTTTTTCAAAGCGTATAAAAACGAATATGTCCTCTCGTTGGAAGGCAAAGCAGGGCGTTCCTTGTAAGTGTTTTTTATCTTTTTATTGTTGACTACCGCCGTTAAAGCCGCGTTCAACGAATTTAAATCCGCCGCCGTAGTTAAAGGCGAAGCGTAAAAAATTAAGTGACGACCGTCGGAAAGTTCGGAATAAATACCTTTCTTTTCAAGCTGTTCCGCGGCAACGTCGGACGAAATACCGAGCGCGCCCAAATCCGCTACAATTTTCGTAAAATCGTCGGAAACGTAAACAGGCGCCGCGCACTTCTGCCTGAACGCGGAGACCGCGGTTTCCGCTTCCTCATAAAATTTAGGATTGTTATATAAATATTTATAGCCGTATTCCACCGAAGCCATAACGGGATAACTCGGCGAAGTAGTGCGGAAAATATTTAACCCTTCTTCAAGTTCGGGAATAATCTTTTCGTCGTTAACGCATACAAGCGCACCTTGCGTAAGCGTAGGCAGACTTTTATGCGCGCCGTCCACCCACATATCCGCATACAAGCCCGCGTAACCTTTTTTATCGGGCGAAAAAACCAAATGCGCCCCGTGCGCGCCGTCGACTATCAGTAATCTTTCGTATTTTTTTAAAACTTCGGAATACTGTTTTAACGGAGCGATGTTTCCGTAATAATCGGGACTTACGGCAAGCAGTCCCGCAATGTTTACGTCGTTGGAAAGCAGTTCTTCTAATTCCGAACCGTCGGACGGCAGCATGATTCCGTTTTCGGTTTTACCCTGTATTATGACCGGTTCAAAACCGAACACCCTGCACGCGTTCCAAACGCTTTGATGACTGTTGCGCGGCACGATTATTTTATTTCCGCGTTTTGCCGCCGCGTAAAGCATGGCAAATATACCCGCCGACGAGCCGTCCGTCACGATGTAACTTTTCTTTGCTCCCGTAATTTCGGCAAGGTCTTTCTGCGCTTCGGCAATCACTCCGTCGGGACACATTAAATTATCCGAATAGCTTAATTCGGTAACGTCTAACCCCGCCACGGGAAATTTGCTTTTGAAATCCCCCCGAGCTTTATGTCCGGGCACGTGAAAGCTTTTTCCCGCTCTCGCATATTTTTTAAGTTGTGAATATATATGATATTCGTACATGGTTTATTTGAATAATTTTATTGGTTCTTAATTAGACGAGCTTTATAGGTAAGTCTTGAATTCGCAACCAAACAACAAAATTTTACAAATCGCTTAATTTGCAAAAATGTAATTTATTTCCTGGGTTTCATTGTGGGGAATAAAAGCACGTCCCTTATAGTCGCACTGTCGGTAAGCAACATAACCAAACGGTCTAAACCAAAGCCGAGTCCGCCCGTAGGGGGAAGCCCGTATTCCAAGGCGGTTACAAATTCTTCATCCACCTGAGCGTTGCATTTAGGTTCCTGTTTACGTTTTTCTTCAACCTGCTTCACAAAACGGCGTCTTTGGTCTATCGGATCGTTAAGTTCGGAAAACGCGTTTCCGAATTCATGTCCGCAAATAAAATATTCGAAACGCTGCGTAAACGCCGAGTCGTCCGCTTTACGCTTTGCGAGCGGCGAATTTTCTACGGGATAATCATAAATAAAGGTAGGTTGAACAAGTTTATCTTCTACAAAAGCGTCGAACAAAGCGATGAGCACGTGACCTTTCGTAGCTTTTTCGCCCTCTTCCGCGACAACGCCCAGCTTTTTAGCTTCGGCTCTCGCATGTTCGTCCGATTCCCAACTGTCATAATCTGCTCCGCAGTATTTTTTTACCGCTTCTTTCATGGTCATGCGCGACCATTTTCCGCCGAGTTCTATTTCAACGCCCTGATATGCCACCGTTGTGTTTCCGCAAACCTGCTTTGCAACGGTAGCGTACATTTCTTCCACAAGGTTCATTATATCGAAATAATCCAAATACGCGGCATAAAGCTCTATTGTGGTAAACTCGGGATTATGAAAAGCGTCCATTCCCTCGTTACGGAAAATTCTTCCCACTTCGTAAACTCTTTCAAAACCGCCCACTATCAGCCTTTTGAGGTACAATTCGGTTTCTATTCTCAGATACATATCAATATCGAGCGCATTATGACGGGTTTTGAACGGCCGCGCCGCCGCGCCTATTTCTATAGTGTTGAGAACGGGCGTGTCAACTTCGAGAAACCCCTTTCCGTCAAGAAAAGAACGTAACGCAGCCAATATGCGCGAACGCTTTACAAAAGTACTTTTTACTTCGGGATTTACTATTAAATCCAACTCCCTTTGACGGTAGCGAATATCCGTGTCTTTTAATCCGTGCTGTTTTTCGGGCAAGGGCAAAAGACATTTTGAAAGCATTTCTATATGCGAGCAGTGCACGGAAACTTCTCCCGTCTGCGTTTTGAAAACATATCCTTTTATACCGATAACGTCGCCTAAATCGTAATCTTTTTTAAAAGAAGCGTAATCCTCTTCGCCGACGTCGTCGCGGCGGACGTAGAGTTGAATAAGCCCTTCGCCGTCCTGAACGTGACAAAACGACGCCTTGCCCATTATGCGGCGAGACATCAGCCTGCCGGCGATAGAAACTTCTCCGCCTTCGAATTTTTCGAAACCGTCTTTAATTTCTTTGGAACGCGCCGTAACTTCATAATTTACTTTTGTAAAGGGGTCTTTGTTTTCTTCGATCAGCTTTGCAAGCTTTTCCCTGCGGATCCTTGCCTGTTCGGCAAGCTCGCGGGCTTCTTCTTCCGCTGTAAGCGGCTGCTTATTTTCTTCCATATTAATCCTTATTCGATAGAAATTATTTTAAGAGTATAATTGCCGTTGGGACATTCCACGGTTACTTTGTCTCCCGCTTTTTTGCGAAGCAACGCGGACCCCACGGGCGATTCCACGGAAATTTTATTGTTCATAACGTCAACTTCGGTTATCGAAACCACCGTATAAACCTGAGTTTCGTCCATATCGTCGTCGTAAACGGTTACGACGCTTCCAAGATGAACGTAACTATTATCTGTTACTTCTTCGCGTATGTCGGCGTTTTTTATTTTATACTCTATTTCGGCTATTTTTCCCTCGTTGGAACGCTGTTCTTCACGCGCGGCGTCGTACTCCGCATTTTCCGAAAGGTCGCCGTGACTGCGAGCTTCCGCAATACGTTCTATAATTTCGGGTCTTTTAACTTTAACAAGCTCTTCAAGCTCTTTTTTCAAATCGTCGTAATTTTTCTGAGTCATTACAATCAGTTCTGCCATTACAAAACACCTCTTTTTAGCGCGTTGGCGCTTTTATTTATCAAGAATTATTATTTAATTGTCGAAAATATAAACAAAAGTGACCCCGAAACTCGGCCGGAATCACGTCTGCGACTACATTATTATATAGTTTCGGCTTTAATTTGTCAATAAAAACAGCCGAACAGCGATTATTTACCTAAAAATTTTTCAATCCTGTTCACCGCTTCCGCAAGCTGTTGCATTCCTGTCGCATAACTTGCTCTTACAAAATATTTGCCTGCGTTTCCGAACGCGCCGCCGGGAACCACCGCTACTTTCTGATTTTTCAAAAGTTTGTTTGCAAAAGTTTCCCCGTCCATTCCCGTAGACTCAACTGAAACAAACAAATAAAACGCTCCCTTCGGTCTTGCGCACTGCAACCCCAGCCTTTCCAGAGCTCCGGCAAGAAAATTACCCCTTTTGCGGTATTCTTCACGCATTTCGGCCACAGTGGAAAAATCGTCCTCGAACCCCTCTTTCAACGCGCAAATTGCCGCGCGCTGACTCATTTGCGGAGCGCACAGTATTGTATACTGATGTATTTTCAACATAGCTTCGTCTATTTCCGCGGGCGCGCAAACAAAGCCAACGCGCCACCCCGTCATAGCGAACGCTTTTGAAAACCCCCCGATATATACAGTTCTTTCGCGCATTTTTCCTATCGCCGCGACAGAACAGTGTTTGCACGTATAAGTAAGTTCCGCATATATTTCGTCGGAAATAACCAACAAATCATACTTCTCTATCACCGGCGCTATTTCACGCAATTGCTCTTCCGTCATAACCGCGCCCGTAGGATTATTCGGATAGGGTAAAATTATTGCTTTGGTCCTCGCCGTTACGGCTTTTTCAATAAGTTCTGGCGTTACGGCAAAGCCGTCCTCCGCACGGCAACTTAAAGGAACGGGAACGCCTCCGGAAAGACATACCGCGGGATAGTAAGACACGTATGACGGTTCGGGTATAAGTATTTCGTCGCCTTCATCGCATACGGCGCGAATAGTAAGGTCTATCGCTTCACTCGCCCCTACGGTTACTATTATTCTCTCGGCTGGATAGTCTATTCCGAAACGTTTTACCAGATATTGCGAAATTAAATTTCGCAACTCCGGAAGTCCGCGATTGCCGGTGTATTGCGTATATCCGCGCCTCAACGAACGTATAGCCGCGTCACGCACATTCCACGGCGTAACGAAATCGGGTTCGCCTACGCCTAAAGATATCGCGCCCTCCATGCTCTGCACGATATCGAAAAATTTTCTTATTCCGCTCGGTTGTAAAGAAGCGGCTCTTTTATTTACGAATTTTCTCATTGGAATTACGCCTGAACGCTAAGTCTTTCTCCGCCGGCGCCGCCGTTTCTGTTCATAACCGCGCCTTCAACCTTATACTTTTTTAAAATAAAGTGCGTCGCCGTGGATATAACGCTGTCGTAAGTGGATATTTTTTCCGAAACAAAACGCGAAACCGACCTCAACGATTTTCCGCGGACGATTACGGCCAAATCGTACGCGCCGCTCATGAGATACAAATTTTGCACTTCTCCGTGCGAAGCTATTTCCTGCGCTATGGAATCGAAACCGAATCCGCGGCTCGGAGTTACTTTTACTTCTATAAGAGCTTCCACGGCTTCTTCATCGATAAAATCGGCGTTGATTATGGCGGTATATTTGACTATAACGCCTTCTTCTTCAAGTTCGCGTATCTTTTTCGCCGCCTCTTCTTCGGTTATTTTTAAAGTTGCGGCAATCTGCGCGGCTGAAATGCGCGAATCCGCGGCAAGATACGAAAGAATTTCTTTTTCACGTGCGTTCATAATTGTCTCCCCCGAAAAGCAAATGGGATTTATTTGACTTATTTTACCTTATTTACAATCTAAAGTCAACAAATCGTTTGCATTCGCCTTCGCAATAGTTTATAATTTTTTATATGTTTAGAATCTGGGCTAAAATCTTAAAAGGCGAAAAAATCATAAAACAAATAACGTATGAGCGCGACGACAAATTTACTTATTCCAACTTTTTCGAATATCTGTCGGATATCTGCGACGGGTTGGATATTTCAACGCCTATACTTCTTAAAACGCATATATTTAACTATGCAAAATTTCGCACGGTAAAATTTTTGCCGCGCGATTTCGCAGAACAGCCCGAATTCGACAAATTGGTGTTGGATAACATTACGGGCTGTTAAATATAAAGTATAAAAACAATGCGCGCGCACATAATTTTAATATGAAATTTACTTGCTATTTGTGCCTAACTAATCTTGTTATCCTCGGCATATGCGCCGCCGTATACGCCTTCAGCGGATTTGATTTGCTTAACTTTTTAAGCTTCGGATTACCTGTAATTTACCGTAGCTTTTACGCAATCTGCGGCGTTTCCGCTTTATTTTGCGTATATTCGATGATTGTTTTCAAACCTTTTAAAGGACTTAAATAAATAACAAATAGTCAAATTGCGGAGGGCGAGCATCGCCCTCCGTTTTTTATGTTTTATATTTTTTAATCCGAGCCGCCGCCGGATATTTATGTTTTAAGCCAAATTTATTTTAATGCTTTCGCCCGTTTTCGCGTCCTGATACATAACCCAGAACCCCCTTTGCGTTTCTTCGGGAGAATAGGGAATAAAGGAAGCCAATCCCTGCATGCTCTCCGGCGGAAGCGAACTTTGCGAAGCCGGCACGCCGTAACATATGTAAGAAGGCGTACCTTCGTTATACAACACGCCGAAAACGTAATACTTTTCGTCGCCGTAATAAATTTTGACCCATCTGGAATTTTTCACGGTTTTTTCGAGTTCTTCCGCGCAGGGATAAGCCGACAAAATTCCTTCTATTTCCGTCTTTGTGCGCTCGTAAAAATTTCCCTGCGCTAAGCCGCCGGCAAGCTTTTCTTCCGTGACAAAGCCAAAAGCCGCTTCATTTTGTACAGCTTCACTCCCGTCTTCTTTTTTTTGCGAATCCTCGCATAAAGCACCGCCGCTTTCATAATCTTCTGCGTATTCATAATAATTTTCCTCCGCGATTGCTTCGTCGCTGTAAACGATATTTTTTTCGTTTTTATCCGAACTTTCCGCCAAAGCTGTATTTTCGGAAGCCGTACGAATGTTTTCGGCTTTCTCAACCTGACTTTTAATAGTAAGCGCTTCGGCGTGGAAATTTCCGCAGACGGCGGAAGCGAGCGGCACCACCTGAGAATTTATGTAACACACCAGCGCAGCGAAGCCTTTTCCCGTATCGAGATTTGCGATCCCTTCGAAATGTCCGTCCTCCACCAAAAGTATATTTTCACCGTCCGAAATTGCGGTAACGTATCTTCCTTCCGAAAGAGGCGCAAAATTTATAAGCGTTACTTCTACGCCGAGCACGGAACCGTACTTTTCGGCTTTTACTATTCCCGTCAGCTGACCGCCGTCCGTAGAAAATCCTTCCTTAATCTGTCTTATCACGGCGATGTTTTTTGTGTAACCCGACATATTCCTAACCCGTTAATCCGTTTTTATTAATTATACGCGGCACAAGAGGAAAAAATATAAAGAATTGTGTAAAAATATGTTGTTTTTATGTGGATATATCCCAAACAAAATTCACGTTTTTCTTTACTTGAATTGTATTGATTTTTATTTTTAATTCATATATAATGGTAT
>CATKAP010000217.1 GCA_949746255.1 uncultured bacterium | reverse complement strand
TGAAGAAAGTGTGCGCTGTCAAAACAAGCCGAAGTTTTTAAATAATACATATCTCTCCCTTTGCGCAAAAAAAATACAGCCGCGACAAAACGACTGCACCTAAAAAGATTGTTCCCATCAGATGCCCTGGTTTTGTTTAACGACAGGATGGCGCAAACGAACTGTCCGTTTAATTGGCTATATATTACCACACAGCAGCGCGTATGTCAACTCAACCGAAGCGCTTACACGCTACGTATTTTCAAAATAACGGAAAACGTCATTAACGTTCGGCCCCTGCGTCTGTCTGCTATACTTTCCAGCGTTTCAGTAAACTTCTTATCATTCGGCATTGATAAAAAGGATAACTTAATTGCTATTTCTTTTTTTGTGTATCAGATTAAAAAAATTCCGACTTCGATGGGTATAAGTTAACAAAAAATTGAGCGGCAACTTTTGTTGCCGCTTTTCTTATTTTATAATTAAGTTGCAAGATATCCTGCCACTTTGAACGAGGCGAACGGAATTACCGAATAGAACGTTAAATACTTTCCGTTATACGCTTAGCTGTTTGACCGTCAAGGTCGTGTTTACGCCGCCGCCCAAGGTAATGCCTACAGCGAGCAAGGCCGACAGCGCCATATCGATAACGTCTCCGGCGTTCAGCGAAATAATAATACTTCCAGTGTAAAGAGAGCCCACGCCTACTGCCAGAACGCGCGATATCGACGCCTGAGGTATTGCAGTTCCGTTTCTGCGCACGGACATAGTAACGGTTGTGCCCAGAGCCGCCGACACGTTCGAGTAGTAATTGATTTCATATACTCCGTCGGTTCCCACCGTAATGCTGTTTGCAGGCGTATTTGTCACGTTTTTCAAAGGCATTGCGGTCGGAAGCGGTAACTGCGTAGTTCCTCCTACCGTCAAATTGAGCGTTTGCGGAGTTGTGTTATATAAACCGCCATAAGCGTTCAAGTCTGTTGTACCCGTGGGACCGGTCACACCTGTCGCACCCGTAGCTCCGATAACGCCGGCAGGACCTGTCGGACCAGTAGCGCCTGTTGCACCAGCCGTGCCGGCTGCCCCGGTGGGGCCTGTCGGTCCTGTCGGACCCGTAGCTCCGGCCGCGCCGGTTGCTCCGGTTGAACCTGCGGGACCGGTAGGTCCCGTAATTCCGTCCGCACCGCGAGGAATCACGAAATCCAACACAACATTTTCCGCCGTACCGCTATTTGTAACTATAGCGGCCGTACCGGGTTCGCCGGTATCCGTAGTACCTACAACCACCGAAGCCGAAATTCCGGTAGGTCCCGTAATTCCGTCCGCACCTGTTGCGCCGGTCGCACCGGTTGCTCCTGTGGGTCCTGTCGCGCCGGTAGGCCCCGTAACTCCGTCTGCGCCGTTTACACCGGTTGCGCCGGTAGGCCCTGCGGGTCCAGTTGCCCCGGCAGGACCTGTAATACCGTCGGCTCCGTCCGCACCTGTCGCCCCCGTGGCGCCGGTAGCTCCGGTCGCGCCCGCAGGTCCCGTTGCTCCGGTTATACCTCTGGGACCGGTCGCGCCCGTCGGCCCCGTAGGTCCCGTTATACCTGTAACGGAATTAATATAAACCGTTTTTACCGCACGCCTATCCGAATTTCCGCCGCAACCGCAGTCGCAACAGTATAATTTAATATTTAAAAAATTTTCCGTCATTAAAAATTACTCCTGTTTTCCGAGTTTTTTCTCGAAATAAATTTTGTTTTTCAAATAACTTTCGTTATTAGGTTTTAAGTTGCCGGCAAGGTCGTTATATCTTTTGGCAAGCTTATAATCACCAAGCCTGTCATACAATACGCAAAGTTGAATATAAGGGATAAAACCGCAAAAATCCCTATTGACGAATCCTCCGTTTTTTAGTCCGTTATCGGCGTTTATAGCAGATTGGTACCAATATATAGCGGAGTTAAAGTCATTTTTGTCCGCAAAATAACCGCCCAGTATACAACAAGCTTCGCTTCTGGGAGCGGCATACAGAAAACTTTTAAATATACAATTAATTCCCTCTTGTATCCGACCTACGGCAGAATATGCGCGGAATAAATTTATGCAAGCTTCTATTTTATTTTCCGTCCAACCGTCGCCGTTTAAAAAATATTCTAAAACCGCGATACTTTCACGATACATTTTATTGAATAAAAGTTCTCTGCCGTAATAAAATTTTTCACGTTCGTTCAAACATATTCCTTGCGCAATCAATTTTTGGTAAATCACAAGATTTCTCAAAGGATTACCCGCTTTTACTTTTTTGTGGAAAATTTCGGCGTCATAATAAATTATTCTTCCGGAAGGCTCGACAGCTTCATGAACCGCTCCCGAAAATTTATAATTCAATTTACGCCGAAATATTCTTTCTCTGTAATAAACAAACGTAACCGTGTCGCCGTCCAAAGCCGCGACATATGGTAAAAAAGCCATATCAAACTGCGAATCGCTTTCCATTAGTTTTTTTATCTTTTCGCAATTTTCGTCAGTTACAACGTCGTCGGCGTCAAGCCACATCAAAAATTCTCCGCCGGCTTTGTCGAAAGCATAATTTCTTGCCGCCGAAAAATCGTAGTTCCATTCATAAGAATAAACTTTATCCGTAAATTCTTTAACTATCTCTAAAGTGCCGTCGGAAGAGCCTGTATCGACTATAACTATTTCATCGGCAAATTTCAAAGCACATTCAAGACAGCGGGCTATAACCTCCCGCTCGTCTTTAACTATTAAACATACGCTAAGTTTCATATCTTTCATTTTGCGGTATTATATACTATGCGAAAACGCCGATTACCGTTAACAAAAACAACTCCTTGACTTAAACTGTCAAGGAGTTGTTTTTTATGTTAATTATTTATTTAGTACCGAATAATCTGTCGCCGGCGTCGCCCAATCCCGGAAGAATATAACCGTTTTCGTTAAGACATCTATCCAAAGTTGAAACGTATATAGGCACGTCGGGATGAGTCGAAGCAACCTTTTCCACACCTTCGGGTGCGCCTATAATTGCCATAAATTTTATATTTTTACAACCGCGTTTTTTAAGAGCATCCAAAGCGTCGCACGCCGAACCGCCTGTGGCGAGCATGGGGTCTACCAAAAAAACAGTCTTTTTTTCGATACCGTCCGGAAGTTTACAATAGTATTCCTGAGGTTCGAGAGTTTCCTCGTTTCTGTACATTCCGATATGCCCTACTTTTGCGGTAGGAAATACTTTATGCACACCGTTCACCATACCAAGCCCCGCACGTAAAATAGGGACTATAGCGATACTGTCATCAGCAACTTTATACTGCGTTACAACTTCCAAAGGCGTTTCCACCTGCACCTGAACTAGTTTTACATCGTTCATACTTTCGTAAGTCATAATTGTTGTTATTTCTTCGATAAGTTCGCGGAACTCTTTCATTCCGGTATTTTTATCGCGCAATATAGCAATTTTATGCTTTATAAGCGGATGATTGAACACAAATACGTTTTTAAATTCTTTCATTAGGACTTATCCTCCGTAGTTTCAGCATCGCCCGATTTTTGCTCTTCGCATTCACCGCCGGCAAGAACAACCGAGTCAACGCCATCTATAGTAAGCTGTTCGTCTTTGTTCTTTCTGCTTTTGATATTTACGATAAGATTTACTATTATTCCAAAAATCAAAGCGCATGCGACTTCCGTTATGGTAATCTTACCGAATGTGAGCACCATTCCTCCTACGCCCGCAATAAGGATAACAGAAACAGTAAACATATTTCTGTTGTCGCCGAGGTCAACGTCCTGAATCATTTTAAGACCGGAAACCGCTATAAAACCGTATAATGCAATACAAACTCCACCCATTACGCATTTGGGAATAGACGACAAGAAAGTTGTAAAAGGCGCGAAGAAAGCGCAAACGATTGCCATAATTGCCGTAACCAATATTGTTATAACCGAAGCGTTACCCGAAATTGCCACGCAACCGACCGATTCTCCGTAAGTAGTGTTGGGACAACCGCCGAACACCGCGCCGGCTATAGAACCTACGCCGTCGCCGAGAATAGTTCTCGAAAGCCCGGGATCGGTTAAAAGGTCTGTTTCTATAATAGAAGAGATATTTTTATGGTCGGCAATATGTTCTGCAAATACTACGAAAGCGACAGGAATATACGCAACCGCAATAGTCCCTATATACGCGCCGATATTTATATTTCCGAAATCGCCTATTGCCGAAACGAAAGCAAAGTCGGGATACCATGCGTCCGCTTCGCCGAGTTTGGTAAATCCGCTGAAATCAATTACGCGTAAACATTCCGCTCCCTCTATATAACTGAATCCCGTAAAAATTGCCGCAAGCGAATATCCCGAAAGTATACCTATAATAAAAGGTATCATTTTTAAAAGTTTTTTTCCGTAAACAGAACAAATAATCGTAACAATCAACGTTACAAGCCCGCATAAAAGAGCAATATACGGCGAACACATCATTACCGATTTTGTGGTTTCTTCCACTACGGGAACATTACCGTTCATTATCAAGTTCCCTGCTTCGTCAAGCTTAAAAGCCCAATCGGCAACGTCATAAGTAACGCTTCCGGACATCAGATCGCCTATAGCATTGCCCGCAAGAGAAAGCCCTATAATAGCTACGGTGGGACCGATTACTACCGCGGGCATAATTTTATTAATCCATTTTACCCCAGCAAATTTTACAATAACTGCTATCGCAACATATACAAGTCCCGCAAACACGGCGCCTATAATAAGTCCGAGATATCCGAGCGCGGTATACGTTACTCCAGCGGTTGTCGCTCCTGCAAACGCGGCGGACATAGAGCCGAGAAAAGCAAACGAACTGCCTAAAAATACAGGACTTTTAAACTTAGTGAAAAACAAATATACAAGCGTGCCGACGCCTGCGCCGAAAAGAGCCGCGGCGGGATCCATATCGTTACCAACTATCATGGGGACCGCAATGGTCGCCGCAAGTATGGCAAGCAATTGTTGTAACGAAAACAGTACAAGCCGCCCCGCTTTAGGTCTGTCTTTTACGCCGTAAATCATTTTCATTGTAAAGAACCTCTCATTAGTTTTTTATTTCACGGTAAAAACCGCAAATTCCGCTTTAGTAAAGGAAATTTTTCAACCTTGCTTATTTTAACATATCGCAATATAAATTGCAATAGTCGCGAAGAAAATAGTAAAAAATAATTATTAACACAAATAAACCGTCCGTTTTACGGACGGTTTAAAATTATTGAGCTATCCAAATTGCGTAAAGCACAGTTCCAACCGGAGCGGAAGAAACTGTTTCCGCAGTATAGTCCGCAGTCGTTCCGCCGCTTATAACGGACCAGCCGCCGAAGGTATACCCCGCTCTCTCCGGAGCGGAACAAACGGTTTTCTCGTTAAAATTCGCAAACGTATCTTCTTTAACGGTAAACGAAACCGCATAAACATAGCCTTGGCTGTCTTCCGCGGTTTCAACACCCCAAATAACGGGACAACGGAAAGAATTCCAACGTGAAGTCCACGTTTCCGCAGGAGAATCGAGTTCCGAATAGATAGTAAGCGCCGCACAACCGTAAAAAGCGTGATTATCGATAAAAGTAATTTTACTGCCCAGAGTTACGCTTTCAAGCTGTTTGCAATTTCTGAAAGCCTGTTTACCTATTTCTTCGAGTTCGGCGTTCAAACTAAGTTTTTTAAGCGAAGTACAACTGTAAAAAGCGTACTTACCTATACTTTTTACCCCTCTTCCAAGCTTTACGTTTTCAAGTTTATCGCATTTATAAAATGCGTATTCCCCTATTGAAACAACACTGTCGGGAACGGTAATATTTTTAAGCGAAGAACATAAATAAAACATTCTTGCGCCGATTTCTTTAATAGAATTACCTAAATCAACATTTTCCAGCGAAGTACATTTGTAAAAAACTTTTTCGCCCATAGAAGTTACGCCGTCGCCTATGGCAATAGTTTTTAAAGAAACGAAATTTCCGAACGCATAATCGCCTATGGTTTTTACGTTCGCGCCCATAACAAAACGCGTTATTCCGACATAAGTTATAACTTCTTCTTGGTTTTCTCTGAAATCGCCGCAACCGTAGAACGCATAATCGCCTATTTTTTCAACACTGTCGGGAAGAGTGAAAGTAATATCCGAACCTTCCGCCGCGCCGACCGTTCCGAGCAATTTACAATTGTAAAATGCCGAACGACCGATAGTTTTAACGCTCTCCGGTAAAGAATTTATATTTAATTGTAAACAACGGTAAAAAGCATAGTCTGGAATATCCGTCAATCCTGCGGGAAATTTAACTGTAGTCAACTTACTGCAACCGTAAAATGCTCCGCGACCTATAACATTGACGCTATCCGGTATGGAAACGGAAGTAAGCGACGAAGACTGATAGAAAGAATAATTTGCTATTCCTACCGTTCCTTCCCTGATATCCGCCGTAGCAACGGCGCCGTTTTTGCAACCTACCACCCAATTGTCGGCATATATTATGCCTTGAGCGCTTTGGTATATATCGGTATTATAAAATGCGTCGGTACCAATTTCTTTTACCGTTTCGGGTATAATTATGCTTGCCAAGCGCGGGCAATTCGCAAATGCATAATTGTCGATAAATTCAAGCGTGCTTTCTGTTACCAATCCAGCGCCCCAATCATAATAGCCGAGATGAACAACCGTAAGCAAAGAACAACCCGCAAACGCGTTTTTGCCTATGGTTTTAACGCCTTTTCCCGTAACGACGCTATACAGTTTTTTACAATTCAAAAACGCTTCGTCGCCGATAATCTGAACGGAATCCGGCAATTGCAACTGTTCTATTACTTCGCAACCGTCAAAAGCTTTGCTTGCTATTCCGTATAGATTTCCGGGAAAATTCAATATTGTTTGAGAAGTTTTATCTTTAACGTCAACCAACCAATTGTCAACAACAACTATTTCTTTTGCTCTTTCCCAAACTGCAGTATTTTTGAAAGCATCCTTTGCTATTTGCGCCAAACCGCTACCCAAACGTAAAGCTCTTAAATTTTTGCAATCTTTAAAAGCGCCTTCACCGATAGTTTTTACACTATCGGGAATTCTTACGTTAGTCAGATTGGCACATGAAAGGAAAGCGTATTCGTTAATAGTTTCAAGTTTATCGCCGAACGTAATTTCAGTTACCGCCGCACAATTATAAAAAGCTCGTGCGCCTATGGTTTTCAATCCTTTACCTAACGTAATACGGGTTACGGCCTTACAAGCCGAAAAGGCGTACTCGCCTAAACTTTCAACACTGTCGGGAATTATTATATTTTCGAGTTTATCGCAATCGGAAAACGCGCTGCCGGCTATAGTTTTTACGTTTTTGCCGATTTGCAGATTCTTAACGGAACGACAATAAGCAAAAGTGTTTTCCTCTATTGCAGTAACGCCGTCGGGAATTATTATATCGTTTTCCAAAAGTCTACAACTTTGAAACGCGCTTGAACCTATCGTTACAACGCTTGAAGGTATATTTACGCTTCTGAGATACGAGCAGTTATAGAAAGCCTGCGAGCCGATATTCGTTATATTAGTTCCTAACGTTACGCTTTCAAGAGTTCTCCTGTTTGCAAACGCTCTGACGCCTATACTCGTTACAGGCTTGCCGCGGTATACGTCGGGCACTACGACGTTATCGTCCGCAACGCCCATACTTGAAACTTCGTATTCCGTTTTACTTTTAATAAGCGTAAATTCAAGTCCGTTTTCGTGTTCTCTTGTAAAGCTTATACTGTTTGACCATGCTGAATTCCCGTGATCCAACCCGTTGCCTACAGCCATTACTTTCAAAGTATAATTTCCTTCAGGTAATGAAGTAAGCGAATATGAATTATTTCTCGAAGTTCTTTCTTCCTGTAAATCACCGCTTATACTAATTGTATAATTTCTTGCATTGGAAACGGCGCGCCAACTCAATTCGAGCGTATCGGAGTTAATCCTGAGCCATTGAGGTCTGGAAAGCGCAGGCGCTCCGCACGCCGACAAAGCCCCGATGCAACACAATATTAAAATTGTCAAGATTAAATAACGCAGTTTTTTCATGTTTGTTCCAAATTAAGATTTTTCGTTTTCAAGTTCCTTTTTGGCTTTATATTCTCTGATTATTTCATGCGGCCATTTGAATTTGAATTTACGCACGGCAACGTCCAGAAGGAACAGAATTATTGCAATAATCAAAAAAGCAAGTCTGGGATCTACTGTTTTATTTATAGTTTTTGTAAAAGAC
Organism: uncultured bacterium; assembly: GCA_949746255.1. Classification (GTDB taxonomy): domain Bacteria; phylum Bacillota; class Clostridia; order Christensenellales; family Borkfalkiaceae; genus Coproplasma. Next base: position 15,717 of record CATKAP010000217.1, on the reverse strand, counting down.
TCAAAAATTTGCAAAGAGTCTTCCAAAACCACTCCACGTCCGTTTTTAGCCAACAGAGCAAGCAATTCCGCTCCGTCAATTTCCTCTTCGGGAAAATAATCATATTCTTCCGAATAAGAAAACGTTTTGTATAGCGAACGTTGCGATAAAATTTCTCCGCTCGAGCTCTTTTTAATGACGTCTATACTGTATACGCCGTCGCAATAAAGCGAGAAAGTAAACCGTGTATAACCGTCGGAAACCAAAATCGAGAAATTTTTATCGGAATAATAGTCTATCGCTTTCGCAGTCAAAGGCGTTATTTTTATTTCTACAGTATCGCCTTCTCCGAGTTTTGTAAACACGTTAAGTTGAGTGGTATAGTTATCGTCTTTGAACGATACGTTAATTTCGGGAATTTTTATTTCTTCCAACGGAAACAACCCGGAAATTACGTTGTTTATAAACTTTTGCCCTACCGGTTTTTTAAGAAATTCTCCGGACCAGGTACCGTTAAGGTCGCACATAAAGCTGCCGACTTTACCTTTACCGAAATCCCATTGCGCATACATAGGCACATATTCGGCATACAAAGGAGCAACCGCTCCGTTCTTTAAAAGCGTTCCGTAATAACCCTTAAAGGGAATTTCGTTCAACTCTTCCTGTCTAATGCCTTCTACAACCGGAGTACGTTCGCTAATTCTCAGTAAGAATTCTTCCCCGTATTTTATTTCGGTTATAGCTTCGGAAACAAGGTCGTCGTATACGTTCTGCGCTATATTTCCGTCGCTGTAAAGCTTGCCTCCGCCCCTTATTTCGGTAATTTCCTTTAACAAAGCCGCGTCGAAACCGCTTGTCTGAGTAGTTACTATAGACATTGTTATGCCGTTGCTTCTGTTGATATCTATAAGCTTACCGAAATCGTCGAGAGTGTCGCCCGGCTGACCGTCGGTAATCATAATAATATGTCTTTTCTCAACGCTGACGGCGGTAAGCGCAGCACCCGCACGGTCTATGGCGAAAGAAAACAAAGTTCCGCCCGCGCCGTCGTTATCTATTTTATTGATTTTATCCCTGATTTCCTTTCTTTTGGAAACAGGCGTAACTTCAATCTCTTCCGAATAATTGTTATCGAAAGTCATAACTCCGCAATAATCGCCAGATTTTAGAACGTCGAGACAGGAAAGCGCGCCTTTTTTAGCTTGCGCCAACGCGCTGTTTTCACCGCTGCCCATTGAACCGGAATGGTCAATAACTATCATGACGGCTACCGGAGGCGTATAATCAACCACCTGTACGGGCAACATCTGCGAATAATACTGACTTTGCGCCATATCTTCGCGGTTATACATATGCGGAATAATTTTTCCGTCAACGGTATCGTAATTGCCGCCAACGGTGAACAATCCGCCGCCGAGCTCATGAACATATTCATAAAGAATTTCGTCAAACCCTCCGGGCATATCCGTATAGGCGACATTTACGAGTATTATTTGGTCGTAATCGCAAAGTCCCGTTAAAGAGTTGGGAATTTGCGCAAACTCCGCTTCCGTACTTATAACTGTTACGTCGTATTCCTGTTCTTTAAGAAAATCCCTTAATTCTTGCGATTCGTCCTTATCCTTTTCCAAAATAAGAACTTTATTGAATACGTTCAGATAATAATAACTGTAATAACTGTTGTTATGCTCTATTGTATCCTGATAACCGTTGCCGCCGGAAGAAGATATTTCGAAACGAAGTTTATGCAAACCGGCAGATTCAAAAGAATGTTCCAATTCAAGCGTCTGTTCTTCGGCATTAAGAGTAAAGTTAACGGGCTCGAGCTTTGTATCGTTATCGTACAATGTTACGGCTACGTCAGGCTTAGTTTCGGTACCGAGGTTATTTTTTACATTGACTTTTAACTTGAATTTTTCCTGTGTTTTGACGTTGTACGAAGGCGTTTCAACGCTCATTATCTGAACTTCGGAATTTATTTCCGTATTAGGGAAATGCATAACGTCGACTTTTATACCTGTCGAAGCTATTGCCCTTATAACCGAAACGGCGGTTTCGTCCGTCTCTATACCGTCTGAAATAAGAACAATTTTACCCGCCTGCGGATTTGTGAACTGTTCGCTTGCATACGTGAGTGCTGCGGCTATATCCGTAGCGCTTGTATCGGGATCTTCCGAAGCTACGTATTTTGCATAAACATTACGGGTATCGGTTGAAAGTTCCGCAACGTAGAGCTGGTCGTAACCGAATTTTATTATGCCGAGTTTATATGCGTTGCCGCAATCTTCAACGACCGTTTCGATAAATTCGTCTTTTTTATCAGTCTCTTCTCTGTTACTGTAAGACGCGTCCACAAGCAACAGAATTTCGTTCTCTCTGTTCGGAATTTCGTATGAGAACGTTAACCCTGCGAGCAACGAAATGCATAAAAGCATAACCAGAGAGTGCAACACTATTGAAACAACGCGATTACGGTTTCGGCGATACTGTTTACGTATGCGGAAATATGGCAAAAGCGTAAGAGCTATTGCCGGAATAAGCAACAACAGCAACCAGGGATTAGTAAAATCTATTCTGAAATTAGACATCTTTCACCACCCCCTACCTTAAATACTCGCGGGATTGAAGGAACCACTCCAAGAACAGCAACGCAACGAGCGCGGCCGCGAAATACAGAAGTAAATCTTCAATCGTTTGTTCCGACTGATTAATAATATGCAAAGCGGGCAACGAGTCCACTTCTTTTGTTATATTGCTTTCGAATTCCGAAATACCTACAAAGAAACATTCTTTGATATTGTTCTCACGCAAAGAATTTTGCAACAGTGTATACACGCCGGGACGGGTAACTGTCAACTGTTGAGGGAATACCGTAAAATCGGTATTGATATCCGGACCGTTTACGTTTAAAACGTCGCCTCTGGCGTTCAGCGTAACCGTATCACCCACCGTATAAGCATAATCGGAGAACGTAGAAGGCAAAAAGTAATTGAACATGTTATAAAATAACATAGGAAATTCCATTACTACCGCCAAATTAGAATAATGTATATTGAAAGAAAGCACCGCGGCTTTTAAATTTTCGTCGTTTCGTACAAGCAATACGGGGTCTCCGCGGTAATACATTAACTCCTCATATCCGTCCGCAGAAACAATTTTTCTGTATTGAGAAACAGTAATGTTGGCGGGATTTATAAGACGAGTTACAGGGTGAACGGTACCGGGAGCCAATGTTGAATCTCTGTTGATATCGATATATTGACCGATGTTAAGCCCGGAACCTTCGGGTGAAATATCCGGGTCGAACAAAACCGAAATTCCGTCGGCAGGAAGCTTTGACGGCATCTTGTGTTCGAAAACGTAAAAATCGTATCCTTCCGTTTCTAAATTGTCGCCGCTTTTTTCAGTTACCGTAACATCCCATTTGTCGCTGAACAGGCTGCGCATATTCAGTAACACGTTACGGACGAATATATTCGGCTTAGAACTGTAATACAAAACTTTTATAGAAGGCTTTGTTCCGCCGTATACGTAGAAAGTATTGTCGTCGCTCAACGAGTCCGATTCGTTCAGATAAACGCGGACGTACTCGAACGAATAAACTAATTCGCTACCCAAAGAAAGGTCGTTTGTATCGAAAACGATAGTCTGTTGAGACTGCGTAGGGTCAAAAAACGCTGACTTGCTTACGCTTATATCTCTGCCGCTGCCGTTTACGTCTACAACATCGCAATAAACCGTAACCTGCAAAGACCTTCCGTAACAACCTACGTCGGCTTCGATAGTATAATAGTTATCTTCAAGAACTGCGCGACAATCGGATACCGCAACGTTCCACTCGTCTGCGGCGGATACGTCCACTACGTTAATACCGCCTTTATCAATATAATTAGTCGCGGTATAAAGTATAATTTCCGTTTCGGGGTTTTCCACTAAAATATCTTCGGCTAAATCAACCGCGCCCTCCATATCGGCGGAGCCGTATGAACAAGCCAATTCTTTACCCGTTACAAGTTCGTCAAGACATTCGTAGATTTCAAATACATTTTCCGCAACAACTCTTTGCGCGAGATAATGCGCTTTGCCGTCCGCCAATATCACGGAAATTATTCCGCCCTGTTCGGCGGTCTCTTCGGAATACTCTTTCACAAGGTCAACCGCTCTTTCGAAACGAGTTTCACCGTCTTTTTCTATCAACATACTTGCAGAAGCGTCTATGATTACAACTTTTTCAGTATCATAAACCACCTTCTCCGACAATATAGCGGGTTGAGCGAGAAGCAATGCGCAGGAAATAAGAATGAGCAACTGGCATAAAAATATTAAGATGTTTCTTATTCGGTTTATGGGAACGCTCTTTTTCTTATACTTTAAGCTTAATTTCCATATATAAGTACTTGAAATAAACTTATTTTGATAATTAGGTTTAATTATATAAATCAATATAAGAGCTATAATTCCCGACAGACCCAATAATCCGAGGGGGACAAGTAAACTCATGCCATTATACCTGTTTTAAATAATTCTCCGAATAGTGTTTTTTCTATGGTTTTATCCGTTCTTACGGTAACAAAACCTACTTCGCGCGAGGCGCAGAATTGCTTCATATCTTCCGTCAAGTGTTTAAACGCTTCACTATAAGCAAGCTGCCACGAACGGTTAATTCTCAATTTCATATTTTTATCGTCGGTTAACGCCAACGCTTCCGAATCGATAAGATTAAACCTTCCGTCATAAACAGGTTCTATTTCGTCCGGGGTTAAAACCCTTATCAAAAGAACCTGACGTTTTTTATAACAAAGATAGTCGACCGCTTTTTTCCAATCGTTATCCGTAAGGAAATCGGAAATAATTACGGTAAGCCCGTCCTTTGTGCCTGTTTCGCAATTTGTTACCGCATCAGAAATTTCGGCGTCTCCGTCGAACTCGAATTTTTCAAGCGTGCTCATTGCACGGAAAAAGGAACGTTTCCCGACAATTGTGCCGAAGGGGTCTTCGGCTTTCCCGCCTTTAATAAGTTTAAAAGACGCTTTATCCATGTTATGAACGGATAAAAAGCCGAGAGCTGCTGCAATGCCCACGGCATAAGCGCCCTTTTCGGGGCATATTTTACCCATACTTGCAGAGCAATCCAAAAAAATCTGATTATGGAACTGCCTTTCATCCGTGAACAGTTTTATAAAGTATTTTTCAAAACGGCTGTATAAATTCCAGTCGATGCGGCGTATATCGTCGCCGAGCATATATTCGCGGTAATCGGCAAACTCCACAGTTTGTCCGTAAGTTCTAACTAAATGTTTTCCGCCGAAAAATCCCGCCAAATCTGTTCGTAAATTCAACTCCAACGTCTCTAACCGACTGAAAAATTCGTCGTTCAAATAAGAGACCGCCATTATTTTCTCCCGAAGAGTTTACGTTTTGCTTTTTTGTTTTCCGCTTCTCCGTCTTCCGCCTGTATTGCCGTTGCAGTAGCTTCGGACTGTTCGGTGCCGTCGTCGGCGTTCTTTTTCTGCTCCGCAGAAACTTTATCCGCGGGAACGCTGCCTTTACCCAACTCTTTTATTATCATGGTTATAATTTCGTCGGGAGAAACGCGGTCGGCAATTGCGTCAAACGTAAGCTTCATACGATGACGGAGTACGGGATATGCAAGAGTATTCAAATCGTTATACGATACATTGAATCTGCCGTGCAACAACGCCCTTACTTTTGCCGCCGAAATCAAAGCCTGACCCGCACGGGGGCTGGCGCCGAGACGAACGTATTTTTTAGCCGCTTCGGAAGCGCAATCACTGTCGGGATGAGTTGCCGAACAAAGAGTCATGGCGTAACGCATAACTTCCTCGGCTACCGGAATTCCGTTCGCCGTTTTGCGCATTTCAAGCAATTCATCGCCGCTGCACGCCGCGTCGGCGACTTCCGCCATTGTTTTCTGGGTCATATTAACTATGTCCATAAGCTCGTCTAAGCTCGGATTTTTAACTATAAGTTTGAACATAAAACGGTCCATCTGCGCCTCGGGCAACGGATAAGTACCGTCCTGCTCTATAGGGTTCTGTGTAGCAAGCACGAAAAAAGGTTCGTTCAACTTACGGGAAACGCCCATTACGGTAACTGTATGTTCCTGCATGGCTTCCAAGAGCGCGGATTGCGTTTTCGGAGTAGCACGGTTAATTTCGTCCGCAAGAATAATATTGCTGAACACAGGACCGGGCTGGAAACTGAATTCGGTGTTGCCTTCCTCGTTTTTAACAATTATATTGGTACCCGTAACATCCGCCGGCATAAGGTCGGGCGTAAACTGAATACGTGAAAAAGGCAAATCGAAAACTCTTCCAAGCGACCTTACGAGACGGGTTTTACCAACTCCGGGAACGCCTTCAAGCAAAACGTTGCCGCCCGCTATCATAGCGGTTATGGTACCTTCCACAACCTCTTTTTGACCTATAACGTCGCGCCCTACCTGCTCGAATATGTTTTTGCACTGTTCGCTGAACTTTTTAATGCTCTCTTCTGTTATCATAAAATCCTCGCTTTTATTATTTTGCTTAGTTTCTACAAATTAAATACAACCTTGTTTATTTTAACCGCCGTAAATACTTCCGATATATTTTTCTATAAATTCCTTTTCCGCGGGAGTAAGTTCTCCGCCGGAAGCAAGATAATCCATAAGCTGGTCGTAAGTATTTTTCAATTCGTCTCCGTAATAAGTATCGTTACCTATTATCTGATTGTTTTCTTCGTATTTGCCGCCTGCGCCGTCGCCTTTTCCGTCGCCGCCGGGCTGGTCGCCCTCTTCGCCGCCGTCACCTTGTCCGTCGCCGGGAGAAGGTTCCCCTCCGTTCGCGTCGCCTTCGCCGCCCTGCGCGCCGGAACCCGGATCGCCCGGTTTATCACCCGCGTCGTCGCTATCCCCGCCGTCAAGATCGCCGTTTCCTCCGCCGGGATTCTCGGGGTCGTCGCCTTCGTTATCTATTTGTTCGAATATTGCGGAAATTATCAAATCGTCGTTTACAGCCAACTCCTGTCTGTAAGGATTTGTATTACCGTCGTCCCAACTTACGAAAACCCAACCCTCCAAAGGACGCGCTATTACTGATTCTGCGTCGTCGCCGGGCGAAACAAGCTGAGCCGTCTCCCCGTAAATTTCACCGCCTTCGTCCACTTCGTAAGTTACTTCGAAATACTTTTCTTCGGGTGGATTGATAATCTCATTTAGAGGAGGAATTATTCCGTAAAACGCAAGTTCCGAAGCAATAAACACCGCTACGCTCAATACCGTCGTTACCACAACGGTTACTATCAACCACGTAGCGACGGAAAAAGTAATTGCCGCGCTGTTTGCCGAAGCAATATGCTCGCGCGCGTCGTCACGCTGTCTCATTGCAATATATGAAGGATCGTTTTCGAGTTCGAGCATTGTTATAGTACGTTCTTCAAGACCGAGAGCGTCTACCCTTCTTGCAATATCTTTTGCGGTAGGACGGAATTTAACAAAATAACAAATAACCGAAACTATCGCAGAAATACCTAATCCGAGGCCGACGGAAAGCCATAATCCGTTATAAGCCGTAAACCAGCTCACAACCGAAATTACAAAGACCGCCGCAAAACCTGCGGTAACACCGCAAAGAACGGATTTTAAAATCCCTTCCTTAACCAAACGCGAGTTATATTTGTTAAAAATCTGTTCATTCTTCACAAGAAACACCTCCTTGTAATAGTAAAATGCTATAATATAAACATTATAACATATTTTTTATGTTTTTAATACTGTTTTAATATGAAAAAATGAAAATATTTTGTAATAGTGATAAGTTTCACAATTTTACAACTATACGGCGCAGTTTTTCCGCCGCGCCGCCAGTCGTTAATTATATTACATTATACTGTAAATATTTTGATTTAGGCAACGCAACCGTAATTTATCGTCGCCGAACAAGAATATTTCCAGTCTCTATGCCAGATCCCGTCGGAAACCAGCTGACTTGCTTCTTGCTGCGTATACGGCATATTTACGGTTTGCGTACTCTTCATGCCCGCCAAAGCGTCCTCTAAAAGAACGGCCCCTCTTTCTACGGTAACAGTAGCTATTTCAACGTGGTCGTAACCGTATCCGGGCTGGAACGCACGTCTTTCAACTCTCGCTCCGTCTTTTAACACTACTTCCGTAATTTTTCCGCCCGAAAGAGTATCACGCTTGAGAGTAACGCCCGATTCCACAATAACTTTGGTTACGTTGGACCCCGCAAAAGCGTTTTCCGCCACCGTAACACCCGTCTTAATGGTGAAAGTACCGGTTACTGAAGGAAGCAGGAACAAAAGCGTTTGTCCGTCTGCGCTGTACATTGCGCCGTCTACAAGTTTATAATTTGCATTGTCTTCGGCTACCGAAATTTCCGCCGTCATTCCCACAAAAGCGTTACTGCTTAACGATGTAACGCTCGCGGGCACAACGAATTCAGTAAACGCCGTGCAATCCTTAAACGCACTGTCGCCTATGCTTGTGATATCGCCCATAAAAGTTATTGAGCTGAGCGATTTACAACTATCAAACGTATTAGCCGCCACAGCCGTCACTCCGGCAGGGATAGTTATACTCGTCAAACCCGAACCGGCAAACGCGTATGAGCCGATTGCGGTAACGTTAGAATGTAAAACTACTTCGGTTAAACCAGAGCAGTTCATTAACAAACCGTTGGGTACCGCGTTAATTTTTGAAGGAAGCGTAAACGTTGTAAATTTAACGCCCGCAAGACTGTACGCGCCTAACCCCGACATATCCTCGGGTATAACCAACCCTTCGAGAGAAGTACAGTTACGGAAGAAATCGTTCGGAAGAACTTTTATTAGTTCGGGGATATTGGCCTTAGTAAGTTTTACGCAATCTTTGAACACGCCCGTTCCCAAAGAATTAATTGAATCGGGAAGCGTTATACTGCTCAACATCGAGCAACCTTCAAACGCATTGTTTCCTATAGACGATAAATTTTCATGTAATGTAACCGTCGTAAGTTTTTTATTTCCGTACATAAAGTAGGAAGGCAAAGATGTTATCTGTCCTGGAAGCGTAAATTCTTTTATCGCCGTGCCCCTTAAACTGCTTGAGCCGAATTCGTTTAAAGACTGAGGGAAGTTAATGTTTGCAAGCTTTTCACAATTTTGGAACATACCTTCATGAATTTTTCTTACCCCTTCCTCGATGGTTACGGTAGTAAGCCCTTTACAACCGGAGAACGTCTGCGGAGATTCTGTATACGCATAAGAAGTACCTTCGTCCCTTACATATTCTTTAAATTCTATCGACGCCGGGATATTAATGCTTACTATGCCGTCGCACGAAGCGAACGCCTGCGAACCTACTTCCGTCAAATTTTCGGTGAACGCCAAGTTACCGGAAATTCCGGACCAATAGAAAGATTTATAACCAATCGATTGCAACGATTCCGAGAAAGTAAAATCGGTTAAAGCGCGACATCCGTAGAACGCCTGGTCTTTTATTGCCACCAACTTTGGCGTTTCCCCGCTTACAGTAACTTTTGAGCAACCGTAGAATGCTTTAAATTCGATAGTTTCCAAATTTGCAGACAACTTAACTGAAGTCATATTGTCGCAATCTTCAAACGCGCTGGTGCCTATGGTTTTTACAGAATCCGGAAGTTCAACGTTCAAAAGTCCGTCCATACCGTAGAATGCGCCCGTACCGATTTTTTCGCATAAGCTGCCTTCTTCGAAAGTAATTGTAGCAAGCGACGAACAACCCGAGAACAACTGATTATTATAACCGGTTACTTGATCGTTCCAATTAAGCACAGGTTCGGCGTCAGATATTTCCGTTATTTTTGCGGGAATTCTTATTGCTCCCAACGAAGAACAATCTTTAAAAGTGGAAGCGTTAAACTCCGTTATCTTACAACCGTCGGCAAACGTCAACGTTTGCAAATTCGAACATCCTTCAAACGCGTGACCGCCCAATTTTGTTAAACTTGCCGGCAACGAAACAGAATTTACCGCGGAATTTGCAAAAGCGTATTCGCCTATTTCGATATCCTCGCTTCTGTCGGCAAAGGTAATTGTAGTAATGGTTTTGTTATTCTGGAAAGTTCTTGCGCCGATTTGCGTAACCGAAGCGGGAACCTCGTAAGAATCCGACTGTACGCCCAGAGGATAATACATGATCAACGAAGCGTCGGCATTGTAAAGCACGTTGTTTATCGCGCTATAGTTTCCTCCCGTGCCGTTTACAGTGACTGAAGAAAGTTTTACCATATCGGCAAGCAACGAATTATCGAATACTGAAAGCGTCGAAGGAATAGTTAAAGATTCAACCAAGGAACATCCGCTGAAAGCGCCGTTACCTATTACTTCCGTTTCGGCTTTAAGCGTTACCGAAGTTTTTGCTACGGGACACATTATTACGGTTACAAAATCCGAAGTATATACTATACCGTCGTAGGACGCGTAATAATCGTTCGTACCGTTTATGTTTATTGCCGCAAGCGAAGTACAATCTTCAAACGAATCCGCGCTTATCGGAGACATTGAACCGTCCGAGCCGCTGTAAATAGTTAAATTTCCGGGCAAAGTTATTGAAGTAAGCAATCTGCAACCCGTAAAATTAACCCTTGATCCGTTTATCCTCAATTGTATAGGACCGAAAGCGTTAGAACCTATCGTTACAAGATTGTCGTTACCTTCCTCAAAAGTTATGCTTGAAAGCTTTTCGCAGCCCGCAAACGCCGATTCGCCTACAGCGTTACGGTTGTATACGTCATTACCTACGCCAACCGTAGCATGATTTCCTACGGATTTAGGAACAACAATCGAAGTCAACAAGTTGCAACCCGCGAATAATTCGGGAGCTATATACATTAATTTGCTGTTTTCTTCGAAAGTAACCTCTTGTAATGCAACGCATCCGGCAAAACCGCTTTCGCCTATTTCCGTAACGCGCGCAGGTATGTTTATAGAAGTTATTCCGGAATAAGCGAACGTCCCTCCTATCGCCGCTTCGGGATTATTATAAGAATCGTATCCGTAAAATTCATAAGCGCCGAGGGTAAGGTTTTCTGTACCGCCTTCTTCAAACGTAAAATCAACAAGGTTAGCGCAATTAGCAAATGATTGTTCGCCTATTAATTTTACCGTTTTGGGAACCTCGAAAGAAGTAAGTTTGGAACCGATAAAAGAGCCGTTGCCTATTCTTTCAAGTTTAGTACCGGATTCGAAAGCAAACGATTCAAGCGCCGATACAAACCCTGTACTGTAAGAATAATTCGTAAGGAACGCATAATCCCCTATTTCTCTTACCGAAGCGGGAAGCGTGAAAGAAGTTATGTTCGTTCCGTAGAACAAGTAGTTGCCCAACTTTTCAATAGTCGCCCCGTCGGCAAATTTAACGGAAGTAAGACTGCCGTTGCCGCCGAGTCCGTATGCGCCGATTTCGGTAACGGTTGCAGGTATTACAAGTTCACCCGTAAGTAAAGGATTATTATATATACCGTAATCTCCTATAGTTAACAAGCCTTCGTTAAGCACAAGGGTGGTGAGCTTCTTCATATCGGAAAGCGCATAATCCCCAATACTGTCAACACGCTCGGGCAATGTTAAAGTTACAAAACCGGTGTTGGCAAAAGCGTATTCCAAAATTTCGAGAGGCGCTTCCGCTTCATCGGCTCCGCCGCTTAAAAATACTATTTCTTTAAGATTAATACAGCCTTCGAACGCGTGACCGCCTATTGTCTTAACTTTTTTACCTATCGTAACTTTTTTAAGATAAATATTGCCCGCGAATACGTTATATCTTATAGTTTCAACTTCTTCGGGAAGCTCGAACGATTCGTCGGTTTTACCTTTCGGATAATAGTATATTTCAGTTTTCTGTTTGTTATATATGACGCCGTCCACGCTTGTAAGATTAGGATTATCTTCAGGAACAACCACTTCTTCAAGCGAATTGCATCCGCCGAAATCCGGCATATTGACCGCGTTTGAAGGAAGCGTGAACGAAACAAGTTTAGAACAACCGCTGAATACTTCGTTACCGAACGTAAGCGCTTCCGTACTTTTCTCAAAACTTACGCTTACAAGTCCGCTACAATCTTTAAACGCCTGATTTTTAACCGTTTTTAATTTTGAAGGCATAACAAGTTCAGTCAATTTATTGCAACCTTCGAATGCGTTTTCGCCTATTTCGGTAACTTTGCAACCTTCTTCAAAAATTATCGAATTTAAATACGTATTATCCGCGAAAGCAAGTTTACCGATAGTAACGTCTCCGTTGAAACTCTGACCTTTGAATACGACTTTTCTTACAGAAGCGTCGTATAAAGCGCCTTCCTTAACGTTAGTTACGGAATTTGGTATTGTAAGTGTATTGATTTTTGACCTTAAGAATGCGCCCGATTCGATGGTATGTACTCCTATAGGTATTGTAAAATCACCGGATATTTCCGAAGGAACGTACAGCAATACAGTCCTATTCGCATTGTATACGGCGCCTTTATCGTCGGAAGAATACACGCTTCCGCCGTTCTGTACGTGAATAGCCGTCATATTGCTGGGGAAAGTCTTCGAATTGCTTGTTTCTCCGTAGCAATTTATAACCATAGAAGCAATACGTTTGGGAAGAGTAATTTCCGTAATTCCCGTTTCACTTAGCGCTTTGGTTGCAAGTTCCAACGGTTTTTCTTCCTGCCCGATTTTAGGAGCAGCAAACGTTATAGTTTTAATATCGTTGCAAGCATAGAATGCAAACGAATCGATATAAGTAACGCTTGCGGGAATTATAACTTCTTCAAGCTTGGAATGATAGAAAATTCTGTATTGTAAACTTTCTATTCCGTCGGGGATTGTAAATACGCCCGTTTTTGCTTTGGGAACGTATTTTAATTCCGGTATCGCCGTTCCGGCCTGCTGATCGTCGTAATCGCCGTAATCAACCAATACTCCGTCCACGGAACCGTAACGAATTATATTGTTGCCCTCTACATGGTAAACATTTACGGCGTATAATTTTTCACTGCCGGAATAACTGCCGAACGGATCCGATTCGGATATAACGCGAATGGAATCGGGTATGTTGAGAACTTCAAGATTCATACACCTGTCGAAAGCCTGACCGGCTATCATTCCGACGGTGATTCCCCTGTAAGTTGCGGGAATAGTAACTTCCGTGCGCGCGTCGATTTTATTGCCTGCGGAAACTATGTAAACGTCGGTATTGTAACCCGTTACATGCCCGAGTTTAAAATTCAAAACCTGGTCCTGCCAGAACGCGTAAGCAATATTCGTTTCCTGACTGATAGACCAAGGAGCCACGCTGTTTCCGAATTCGTCGGTATATTGAGTGCCCGCGCCGTTAGGAAGCGAATACCAGCCGCCGAAAGCTTTGGTGCCGTCGTCCGTAGTGGGAACGTCGAACTTGTAATGTTCTCTGTAATAAACGTCGTGCGTTTTATTTTCCGTAGGATTGCCTCCCGCGAAATCATATTGAACCACAAACTTTTTAGGTTTGAAATCCGCGTACAGAGTGATGCTTCCGCTTCCTCTGAAAATTTTATCCTCGAACTTCGCGCCGTTTGCGCCCGCCCCGCCGGGAACATTATACCAACCGTTGAAATCGTGGTTCGTTCTCGACGCAACCGGAAGATTAATCGTATCCCCGACCGCTACATACTGGGAAGGAACGCCCGAACCGTAATTGTTTACGAAATTTACCGCGTACGCCGTAACCGTAATTGTAGACCAAATCCAATCCGATTCACTGAAATTATCGCTTGCCGTAATGGCAAAAGTATTTACGCCTTCGCGTAACGTTGCCGAATAGCTTGTTTCGGAAGGATCCCATATTGTTTCCACAGACTCGTCGTTCATTTTTATTTTATAACGGTCCGCCCCGTAAACAGGCTTCCATGTGAACACCCCGTTCGAATAAGAAAGATTTTTTACAATTCCAACGGTAGAAAATTCGTAAGCGTCGCTCCAAAGCGAATTTGTCGCGCCGACAGCCATAACCGTCAATTTAAAATCACCGGAAGCAAGCTTGTCGAGAATATCCGAAAGATCTATGCTGGTGCCTTCAGAAACGGGTATCGAGTCTTGGTTATCTATTTTTACCTCATAGGAAGTAGCGCCTTCAACGGCGTTCCAACTGAGGTTGCCGTATTCGTCCAGATTAAGTCCCGTAGGAGCGGGAAGATTGGTTTTTGCGAATTTACTTTCTACAGCCGCGGAAGAGTTGTAGCTCGCCGTCTTGGGATAAACCTTAACTTTAATCCCTCCGTCTTTAGCGGCGTAATTTTTAAGACACAAACTCGTCGCCGAACCTACGCTGAATTCTTCGCCGTCGTTTACGGAAACTATATATTCGGTTGCGAAAGGTACGGAATTCCATACTACGGTTTCTGTAGCCGCGTCAAATTTAAGTTCACCGATATCGGAAAGAGTTCTTTCCACAACGAAAACTTTTGAAACGCTGGACGCATAGCCGTTAGCCGTTGCGGTCACGGTAAATGTAATACCGCCTTCCTTCATTGAACAGTTTGAAAAATTAAAGTTTGTGGAATTGCCGTTATCCAAATAAGCATGGTTATGACGGTCGTCTCCGCACTCTACTTTAATGAAATATTTTTCGGCGTTTTCAACCCCGTTAAAAATCAACATGGAAGGTTCCGCAACTTCAAACAACGAAACTCTTGCAAGCGCTTTATTGGTAAAATACCTCACGGTAGTATCTGAATTTTTATTGCTATCCGAAGCTATCGCCGTAACGCTAACAACGTAAACTCCTTCTTCGAGAGAAGCAAAATCTATGTTTTCCGTAGTGGTGCCGTTATTGCGTTTATTATCGTAGCCCGGCACTTTTTTACCGTCGGGAGCCACGATATCTATAACGTATTCACGCATACCGGCTACGGCGTTCCAATTTATACGGGTATCGTAAACGCTTACCTGCGGAGCTTCGAGTTTATCGGAACCGGTAGCTTGCCACGAAGCGAATAAAGTTGTGCTTTCGGCAAATACGGTATCTTCGTCAACCGCGTAAGTAAGTTCATCCGCTTTTTCGGTTTGGCTGAAATACCAGCCCTTGAAAGCATACCCGCTTCTCGCCGCGGGCTGAGGCAACACATGAAGCGCGCCGCCTACCGTTTGCATAGCCGCGATTTTTTCCGCGCCGCTGTAACCGAGGTCGAATTTAACCTCAAAACTACGCTCTCCAACAGTCTTTACCGCCCATTTTGCATAAACAGTTAAATCCGAAGTTACAGGCTGAGTACCGAACATAAAAGGAACGGTTTTTTCACTATCCGCAAACCAACCGATAAAAACATATCCGTCCTTAGTCGGGTCGGCAGGTTTAACCGCCGTTTTTCCGTTGACAACGGTAGCAGTCTTAACGCTACTGCCGCCGTCGCTGTCAAACGTGACGGTATACAGAACTTTTTTACGGAATATCATATCGCTTTCTTTATATGTCAGCGAAATAACGTCGTTTTTAAGTTCCGCAGAAACGGTTCCGTCTTCCTGATTTGAAAAAGTCAAATCAAGTTTTTCTCCGTTCAACGTGTAAATACCTTCTTTTCTCTCTCCGTCTATAACAAGAGCGAACTTGTCGCCGTTGCTCAGCGTAAGCGAATATTCGTCGTAACCGACGTCGAGATAATATACGCCTGATTCGGGTCCTTCCGGCTTTTCCGGTACGGTATTGTCAACACACGCCGCGGCAAAAAAGCACGT
>CATKAP010000216.1 GCA_949746255.1 uncultured bacterium | reverse complement strand
ATAGATAACTAAATATTATCCATCATTAACAAGGAGGCAAGGATATGATAGATGTAGTAATTATTGGTGGCGGTCCGTCTGGAGTATCAGCTGGAACGGTTTTACAAAGGAAAGGGTATAAGACGTGCATAATTGATAAACAGATTTTTCCAAGGGAAAAATTATGTGCAGGTGTATTAACTGCAAAATCAATTAAACTGATTCATCATGTTTATAAAGATTTGAATTTTGGCGATATGGATATGAAGGATATATATAAAATTGAACTATTATATAACAGCAAAGTTATCGGAAAGTATACAGTGGATAATGCTTATAGAGTGATTAACAGAACCGAATTCGATAATGAGTTGCTGAAATATTATAAGAGTGTCGGCGGTACGATATATGACGGACAAAAGAATTATAAAATTATTTATGATAAAAGTGCAGTGGTACTATCTGATGGTACAGAGATTTCATATCGTGTTTTAATAGGCGCCGACGGCATTAATAGTAAAATAAGATCTTATGTAGGGCGTTCGTGGAAAGCTTCAGTTCTGTGTTTTGAGAAATTTATTCCCAATCTTTCAGATGAAGATACCATAAAAATAGATTTTGCTGGAATTCTTGGGGGATATTCATGGCGGATCCCTGGCAAGGATAGAATTGGCGTAGGTCTTGGTGAATTTTATATTAGGGGCATGAAGAAAAAGCCAGCCAGATATAGAAGATATTTTGACAGCCAGGGAATCAGGAATATAAATAACATAAAAGGAGCATTTGTATCATTTGGTAATTATGTACGAAAACCAGTAAAGAATAATGTATTATTAGTTGGTGATGCAGCTGGCTTAGTTGATGCAATGACAGGGGAAGGAATATATTTTGCCATTGAATCAGGGCGGCAGGCTTCTCTGGCAATCATAGATTATCTTAGAGGGAATGTTTCTCTGACCACTTATATAAACAGGATAGAGAAAATACATAAAAGAATGCGAGAGCAAAGCATGTATAATAAGTTCCTGTATGTTCCAATATTCCAACAGATAAGTCTTGCATACATCAGGAAAAATCCCCAATTTGTGCAAAGAATACTAGATCATGCAGTCTCAACATATCAAACGGGATATATGAAAGAAATGAGACATAAGCGAATGGTGAGATCCGGCTGACAAAAATTTGTAAGACCATTGGCATCCGGTAGTGTAAAATAGTTTGTGTTTCTGGTAAAAAATGGATCCTTTCCGGTAAGAATTCAGATATGACAATTCTTATCGAAAAGGAGTATTTTTATGCCGGCAACAAAGGAACAGATTCGACAGATTACAGCAGAAAACAACATCAGTAGCGTTGCAGATGTCTACTCTCTCTTAAAAGACAGTTTCAAAGACATTCTCCAGGAACTGATGGAAGCAGAACTGGATGCCACTCCGGGTTATCAGAAAAACCGTGAAGAAAAAATAATCTCTTTGTATGCGCGCGTAATGAGTACCCGTGATATCCACGACCAGTTGAACGATTTGTACGGAATTGAAGTATCTGCAGAAATGGTCAGTAAGATTA
The DNA here is from genome assembly GCA_949746255.1 of uncultured bacterium. Taxonomy (GTDB): domain Bacteria; phylum Bacillota; class Clostridia; order Christensenellales; family Borkfalkiaceae; genus Coproplasma. The sequence goes on along the minus strand of CATKAP010000216.1, from coordinate 302 downwards.
CAGATAAGATCCTTCCACAGGTGAAGGAATGGCAGTCCCGTCCATTAAATTCTGTCTACCCGTTTGTATTTATGGACTGCATCCACTATAAAGTGAGGGAAGACGGAAGAATATTAAGCAGAGCAGCTTATGTGGTCCTGGAGCGTGTTTGAAAATTACCAGCTTTTGGTCATTTTATCCAAATTAGGATTGAAGCAAGGCATACAAATCCCATACAGGTGTATGCCAGCTTATCATAACGGGTGGCAATGCGGCGGAATCCTTTCAGTTTGAGAAAGTATTTCTCTACCAGATGGCGCTCT
>CATKAP010000215.1 GCA_949746255.1 uncultured bacterium | reverse complement strand
TGTTTCGTTTCCGTATGAAATGGATTTTGAACAGGATATTATAGTAATTTTCATGTCCGTAGATATTCATTACGGATTTGAATGTAAATTGCAAGACATGTCCGAAACAGAAAACGAGTTAACGATTGATATTTACCATGATATAGGGAAGCCTGATGAGGAATATTGTTCAGCACCCACACACCGCTGTTCTGCAGTAAAATTAACTAATTGTAACTACCATCAAACACAAATAAAATTCAAGAGGTAAAGAAATGAAGAGAAATAAATATAAAAATTTAACAAGTTTAATAATAGTTTTAGCATTTTGCCTTACGTTATTGTTACCGATAATATTTTCCAAAAATTATATTGCAAGTGCGGAGAATTTTTTAAAAAATGTGGACAATGTGCCGTTTTTGACTGTATAGACATATGTAAGGAAATATATAAACACGGGGGTATGGACCAATGGGTAATTTGTATTAAAGATGCAAATAAAACAACAAGTTTTATTTGCGCCTTTTTGATTTAAAAATTAGAAGGAGAGCAAAATGAAAAAGAATAAAAAATTATCAGAAGAACATAAATCTAATAGGATATTTCTCCATTTTATCCCTATTTTTTCGGTTGCGGCAATAATAATGGGTACAATTGAAGCTATCAAATATCCAGAAAAATGGTTAGGCGGCTTGATGATGATAGGTGGAGGTATTCTTTTCATAATTGTATATGTTATTGTTTTGTCTTTTACAAATTATTATATAAAAAAATTAGAAAAAGAAGAGAAGCAGGAGGAAGAAAAGAAAAAAGAACTTGAAAATGAATTAAATCAAAAGAACGAAAGAATAAAAGAATTGGAAGAAGCTTTGAAAAAAGAAAATGACGAGGAATAAAAAGAATGAAAAAGATAATAGCAAGCTTGGTATTGGCAATAATGGCGTTGTTTAGTTTCGGCTGTGCGAAGGAAATGCCGTACAACGTGCTGTATGATGCAAAATTTGTAGATAAAAGCGAAAGGTATATGACGGAAGAGTTT
>CATKAP010000214.1 GCA_949746255.1 uncultured bacterium | reverse complement strand
GAAGAACAGGTAGAGGGAATGAAGATCGGCTAAAACCAGGATATCCAGGTCAGATTCCCCGAAGAATATCAGGCGGAAGAACTTCGCGGTAAGGATGCGGTATTTGCAATTAAACTCAATAAAATTACCGAAAAACAACTTCCCGAATTAACCGACGAATACGTCAAGACCAACGCAGGAGTAGACACGGTTGAAGCTTATAAAAACAAGACGCGCGAAAAACTTTTGAAAAGCGCGATGGATCGCTCCCGCGACGAAACGGAAAACAGCATTGTTTCAGAAATAGTAAAACACGCTACGGCTGAAATTCCCGACGCTATGATAGAGAGCGAAATCGACAGGCTTGTTCAAAATTTCTCATATCGCCTTATGTATCAGGGCATTAAGCTCGAAGAATACGTAAAGTATATGGGGCAGACCATGGAGCAGTTCCGCGAGCAATTCCGCGACCAAGCGCAACCCGCTGTTATGTCCCAGCTCGTTATAGATAAAATCGTAAGAGAACAGAAGTTGGAAGCTGGCGAGAGCGAAATCGACGCAAAAATCAAAGAACAGGCTGTTGAAGTAGACAAGAGTTTTGAAGAATATAAAAAGGGAATGGATCCCAGACAGTTAGAATATATCAAAAACGATATAATCATTACAAAACTTTTCGATTTCCTTAAAGCGAACAACGAACTTTACACCGAAGGCGGGGAAGAAAAGCCCGCAACGAAATCAGCGGCTAAAAAAACCGCCTCAAAGAAAACGGCGTCAAAAAAATCTGCAGAATAAGGAGTAATATATGAACGTTGAAAAAGGCGCTTTAGTGCCCTATATTGTGGAACAAACCTCCCGCGGAGAGCGTTCCTACGATATTTACAGCAGACTTTTGGAAGACAGAATAATTTTTTTGAGCGGAGAGATAGACGACGCCGTTGCAAACACGGTTGTGGCGCAGCTTATTTATCTTGAGGCAAAGGATCCTTCCAAAGATATTTCACTTTATATCAACAGCCCCGGCGGTTCTGTTTCGGCAGGGCTTGCCATATACGATACAATGAATTATATCAAGTGCGACGTTTCAACAATTTGTATAGGTATGGCGGCTTCTATGGGCGCATTCCTTCTTTCAAGCGGAAAGAAAGGTAAAAGGTTCGCTTTGCCTAACAGTGAAATTATGATTCACCAGCCTTTGGGCGGCGCGCAGGGACAGGCGAGCGATATAAAAATCGCCGCGGAACATATTTTGAAAACAAAACATAAACTCAATACGATTCTTGCGGAAAATTCGGGAAAACCTCTTTCCCAGATAGAAAAGGATACTGATCGCGACAACTATCTGTCGGCGCAGGAAGCGTTGGATTACGGGTTGATTGACAAGGTATTCTATAAAAGATAAACGAACGGCGTTTAACCGTGCATAAACGTTTATTAAATTAAAATTAAAAAAGTGCACATTAGGTTGTCATGAAAGTTACGGGCGTAGAACGGCTTTTGATTTTTCGTGATAAAAAAGGAGTGATTTTTTTGAAAGAACATAAATTTTGTTCGTTTTGCGGTAAACCGGAAAATTTAGTTAAAAAATTAATCAGCGGAAAAGACGGAGCGTTTATTTGCGACGAGTGCGTTACCATTTGCGGCGATATGTTAAACGAAGCCGAAAATTCAGCGGGCGCCGAGCCCGTTCCTTTAAAGACTCCCGAAGAGATCAAAGCGGAGCTTGACAGGTATATCGTCGGGCAGGACGAGGCTAAAAAGGTTTTAAGCGTAGCCGTCTACAACCATTACAAGCGCATAAATCATATGGGTAAAAAACCCAAGGAATGCGAAGTGGAAATAGAAAAGAGCAATATCCTGCTTTTGGGACCTACGGGTTGCGGAAAAACCTTGCTTGCCCGCACGCTTGCAAAAATTTTAAACGTGCCTTTCGCCACTTCGGACGCCACTACGTTAACGGAAGCCGGTTACGTGGGCGAGGACGTTGAAAACATACTTTTAAAGCTTATTCAGAATGCCGATTACGACACGGCGAGAGCCGAGCGCGGAATAATCTATATCGACGAAATAGATAAAATAGCCCGTAAAGGCGAAAACGTATCCATTACGCGCGACGTTTCAGGAGAAGGCGTTCAGCAAGCGTTGCTCAAAATAATAGAGAGCACCGTTGCAAACGTTCCTCCGCAGGGCGGAAGAAAACACCCTCAACAGGAATGTTTGAGACTGGATACGACGAATATTTTATTTATTTGCGGCGGCGCTTTCGTTGGGTTGGATAAAATTATACAAAAACGCAGAGACAACACTTCTCTCGGCTTCGGCGGAACTGTAAAACAGTCGGAAGAAAACGTTTACGAAATGCTTTCCGACGTAAAACCTCAGGACTTAACAAAATTCGGACTTATTCCCGAATTTGTCGGGCGTATTCCCATAGTAGTAAGTTTGCATCCTTTAAACGAGGACGCGCTCGTAAATATTTTAACGCAACCAAAAAACGCCATAATAAAACAATATCAGGAACTTGTGGCTATGGACGGTGTAAAATTAACCGTAGAGGACGGCGCAGTCAGAGAAATTGCAAATACGGCTATACGTTTAAAAACGGGTGCAAGAGGTTTGCGCACCATAATAGAGAGTTTTATGACTTCGGTAATGTACAAGCTTCCCTCGGATAAAAACATAAAGGAAGTAATAGTTACCAAAGAATGCGTAACGGAAAAAGCAGAACCGAAAATAGTTTATAAACAGACGGCTTAAATAGTTATGAACGCGCAATTTCATAGTTTGAAATTGCGCTTTTTACAAAATAGGAGTTAATAATGTCAAGACAGATATGCGAACGCATACCCGTGGCGGCGCTTCGCGGCAGAGTGTTTTTTCCGAATACCACCGCAAGTTTCGACGCGGGCAGATTAATAACTTTAACGGCGGTCAAAGCGGCGACGGAAGCAGATTCCCGTCTTTTGGTCTGCGCGCAGAAAAATCCGGAAATTACGGATATTACCGCGGACGATATTTACGAAACGGGCACTGTTGTAAGAATAAAGCAGGTAGTCCGTTTGCCGGGCAACAATATAAGAATAACCGCGGAAGGGCTTTATCGCGCCGCTATTCGTAAAATAGAGTTGGAAAACGGAGCGTTTTTTGCCGAAATTGACGAAATAAAACCCGTTCACGGCGACGCTTCGTTGGAAGAAGCTTATTTGCGTACCACAAAAGCCATTTTCAACGAAATAAATTCTTTGCAAAGTCAAATTCCCAAAGAAGCCTTAACCGCTATGGAACGTTGTAACGACCCTGACGAGTTCGTTAATTTCGTAGGTCATTACATGCAGATGAAAACCGAAACAAAACAGACTATTTTAGAAACATTCCGAACCGCGGATAGATTGAGAATTTTGGACAGAATTCTCAACGAGGAAGCGGAAATAAGTAAACTAGAGAAGAAAATAAACGCCGCGGTAAGGCAGAGTATAGACAAAAATCAACGCGATTATTATCTTCGCGAACAGCTTAAAGCCATTCATACGGAGCTGGGAGACGATGAAGAAGAACGCGACGAGCTCGAACGTAAAATAAAGGAAAAAGGCATGCCGGACGAAGTTTGCGAAAAAGCTTTAAAGGAACTTTCCCGTATGAGCAGAATGCAGACGTCGTCGCCCGAATACAACGTTTTAAGGTTGTATCTGGATTGGTTATTGGATATTCCCTGGAACGAAAAGACGGAAGATACCGAAAAACTGCAGGACGCCGTGAAAATTCTTAACGAAGAACATTACGGGCTTGAAAAAATTAAACAGCGTATAACGGAATATCTTGCCGTTTTAAAGCTTACGGACGGATTGAACGCGCCCATTTTATGCTTTGTGGGGCCTCCGGGCGTCGGCAAAACTTCTATTGCAAGTTCCGTAGCGCGTTCTCTCGGCAGAAAATTCGTCAGAATGAGTTTGGGCGGAGTAAAGGACGAAGCCGAAATAAGAGGGCACAGAAAAACTTATATCGGCTCTATGCCCGGGAGAATAATCACGGGCATGAAGAACGCAGGTTCGGTTAATCCCGTGTTTCTCCTCGACGAAGTGGACAAGCTTTCTTCTGATATGCGCGGAGACCCTGCGGACGCGCTTTTGGAAGTTCTCGATCCGGCTCAAAATTCCACTTTCCGCGACAGATATTTGGAAGTTCCGTACAATTTAAGCAAAGTATTGTTTATTACTACGGCAAATACCCTTGACACTATTCCCTCGCCGCTTCTGGATAGAATGGAAATAATACAACTGAGCGGATATACGCGCGAGGAAAAGCGAGAGATAGCAAAACGCTATCTTGTGCCTAAAAAGATTAAAGCAAACGGGCTTTCGGAATACGCGGTAACGTTCACGGACGGGGCGATAGAAGGTATCATAGAATGTTATACCATGGAAGCCGGCGTAAGAAGTTTGGAACGCAAAATAGACGAAGTTTGCCGTAAGGCCGCCGTGAGCGTAGCCGACGGCAATAAGGAAAATATTAAAGTTACGGAAGATAATTTATCCGGTTTTCTCGGCGCTGAAAAATTTATGAAAAACCGCGCTATAGAGAACGACGAAGTGGGCGCGGCTACCGGGCTTGCGTGGACTTCGGTCGGCGGAACAACTTTAACTATAGAAGTTTCGGCAATGAACGGAAAGGGCGAAATTCTTTTAACGGGCAAACTCGGCGACGTAATGAAGGAAAGCGCGAGGGCGGCAATAAGTTATATACGTTCCAATAGTCAGGCTTACGGTATAGAAAGCGGCGTTTTCGATAAAACGGATATTCATATTCACGTGCCCGAAGGCGCTACGCCTAAGGACGGACCGAGCGCGGGTATTACCATGGCGACGGCCATTCTTTCGGCTTTTACAAAGAAACCCGTAAAAAAATCCGTTGCAATGACCGGAGAAATTACGCTTCGCGGTAAAGTGCTTCCCATAGGCGGTTTAAAGGAAAAGGCGCTCGCCGCTTACCGCGTAGGAGTGAGCGACGTTATAATTCCCGCCGAAAATAAAAAAGATTTGGAAGAAATACCCGAAACCGTAAGAGAAAAACTTAATTTTATTCCCGTAACCGATATGGACGCGGTATTCAGGAACGCGATAAAAGGTTTATAAATGATAATTACTAATGCCGAATTTATTACGAGCGTAGCCGATAAGCAAAATTTTTTAACCTCGCAAAAACCTATAATTGCAATATGCGGTAAATCCAACGTAGGAAAATCCAGCTTTATCAACGCGCTTACTAATCGAAAAAAACTTGCAAAAGTTTCCAAAGAACCGGGGCGGACTCGTCTGATCAATTATTTCGATTGCGGTGAATTTATTCTCGCCGATCTTCCCGGTTACGGATTTGCCCGAGTATCAAAAGAAGAAAAGAAGAAGTGGGCGCGGCTTTTGGACGATTTTTTTGCGGTTAAGGAAAATATAGCTCATGTTTTCGCGCTTGCGGACATACGCCACGAACCCACGGCCGACGATAAACAGATGTTGGAATTTCTGTATTACCACGTTATACCTTTTACCGTAATCGCTACGAAATCGGATAAACTTTCCCGCGCCGCAATTCAGAAAAACGTCCGCGCGATAGCCGCCGAATATAAATGCGGCGAAGGTGATATAATACCGGTTTCCTCGCATACGAGAGTGGGACTTGAAAAGGTTTTTGACAGATTGGAAAATATATGTATTAATTACGGAACACAGAACGATGATTGAATTTTTTAAAACTCCCGCAGGTCTTGCGTTATTTTCCGTATCGGCGGCGGCGATAATAATTTTTATACTTGACGTAAATTACCGTATTTTTGCGAAACGTGTTTTGGATTTTATTTTCGCGCTTTTGTTTACTGTAATTCTTTCGCCCGTTCTCGCTGTGTGTTCCGTTATTTCGAAAGTAAAATGCGGCGTTGTATACAAAAAAACCGCATGCTTCGGCGCGGGCGGTAAAATCGTATTCGTGCGGGAATATGCCGGAGTTAACGGCATTTTTAAAAAGTTGCCACGAATATTGGACGTGTTGTGCGGCAGTATAAGTTTTGTGGGAACCAAACTTATACCTCTTGCCGACGGCACGTTTATGGACGACGGCGACATGGGCAGATTTGCTGCAAAATCGGGGATATTCTGTCATCTTGCGTTTACGGGTAGCGCCGAGCTTACCTATGAAGAAATGTTTAAGCTGGATATAAGATACGCAAGGAAAAGAGAACTTTTTTACGATATTTTTATAGTTTTAAAAAATCTTCTGCTTGTTTTTCGCGGAGAATACGGCGCGCATTTGGGTGAAACGGCAAATAAAACTTATTCCGAAAAATTGCTTGAACGCGGAACGGTAACGCCGGAAGATATTGAAAAATCCGAAAAGTATGTTTCGGAAATTTTGGAAGAACGTGAAAAGAGACGCGCGTTAATTAAAAACCGTTGGAAACACGGTAAACAATCGGTATAATTTTCTCGGTAATGCGGATATTAATTACCAAGGAGAAAATTATAAAATGGTTATAGCAAACATCATCAGTTATATACTTGTTTTACTTGGCGCTGTAAACTGGGGGTTATTCGGTATTTTCGATTTTAACCTTGTAGGTTGGATATTTCAGGGACCCAGAACCGTAGGTTCTATTATCGTATACGTCATAATTACTCTTGCGGCGGTTTGGTTGATAATATCGCCTATAATTTCCGGACACGGGTTAAGACTTCGTATGCGCGAACAAGCGACGCAGGAATAACAAAATCAATAAACTTAAAGGCGCGGTTTTTGTATCGCGCCTTTGTTGCATTTGCCGCAAAATAGTGTTACAATAAAACTATATTAAATCAATAAGGATATTTATTATGTCTAAATGGGTTACGGTATGGGGTAACGCTACTTCCGTAGCGGAGCGCCGTGCGGAAAATTACGCGAAAGATATAACTTTACGATATCTTGTTAAAAGCGCGTTCGGCGGCGATAAAATAAGACTTGCGTTTTCCAACTTTTGCGGAACGGAAGCCGTTACATTGACATCCGTTACGGTGTCGAACGCGATTGGCGAAAGGGAAGTCGATTTAAAAGGTGCGGCGCAGGTTACGTTCGGAGGTAAAGAAAGCGTAATTATAGAAGCGGGCGATGAAATTTTTTCCGATGAAATATCTTTTCGCGTTAAGCCTCTCGGAACGTTGGCGGTAAGTATTTATCTTAAAGAATTTACGTTGATGCGTTCGGCGGTCGTTGTGAACGGCCCGCTTTCGAAAGGCTTCTTTTCAACGGGCAACCGGACTCATGTTTCAGTATTGCCGCTCGAAAAGACGCGTACTTTAAATTCTTATTATTTTTTAACGGGTTTGGATGTGTTGACCGACGACGACAAACGTGCCGTAATATGTTACGGCGATTCTATAACCTCTCAAAGCTGGCCCGATTATCTTGCCGAACTGTGTATGAACGACCCTTATAATCATACGGCAATCGTGAGAAGGGCGGCAAGCGGTACCCGTATACTGAAAGAATATAATTGTATTACTTACGAAAGTTACGGGCTTTGCGGCAAAAACCGATTTCAAAGAGAAATTTCCACAGTAAGCGGCGCTGACGCCGTAATTATTCAACAGGGAATTAACGACATTATTCACCCCGTTGGAACGGATATTAATCCTTTCCGTCCCATGTCTGATTTGCCTACCGAAGAACAACTTGTCGGCGGTATTAAGTATTACGCCGATATCGCGGAAAAATTCGGTTTGAAAGTTTATCTCGGAACTTTATTGCCTATTTACGGTTGGCGTACTTATGCGGCGTTCAGAGAAGATTTAAAGAACGGTTTTAACCAAAAGCTGCGCGCAATGGCAAAAGAAAACTGTATAGACTTCGGAAAAGCTCTTTGTTCAGACGAGGACGTAAGAAAGTTCCGCGCGGAATATAATTGCGGAGACAATCTTCACCCGTCGGAAGATGGGTATAAAGCTATGGCTAAACTTGCCTACGGTTATATAAAGTGAGGGCGGCCGTCTACGGCGCCGGCGCCATGGGTACCGTGCTCGGCGCGTACATTGCCGGGGGCGGCGGGGAATGCGACTTGATTTCCCGCAACATAAAGCACATTTCCGCGCTTAAAAATCGCGGCGCGCGCATTACGGGAACTGTGAACTTTTCGCAGAAAGTTTCGGCGTTGTTGCCCGAGGAAATGGTAGGCAAATACGATATTGTTTTTTTAATGACCAAACAGCGCGAGAATCGGGCGATATGTAAATTTTTAACCGGATTTCTTGCCGACGAGGGTGTTATTTGCACTATGCAGAACGGTTTGCCGGAAAATTCGGTTGCCGAAGTCGTTGGTGAAGAGCGTTGCCTAGGTTGCGCGGTAAGCTGGGGTGCTACATTTCACGGCGAAGGTTGCGCGGAATTGACTTCAAACCCTAAAAAGCTTACTTTTTCTCTCGGGGCGTTATGCGGTTCAAATAAAAAAATTCCGGAAGTCGCGGAGTTGTTATCTTTTATGGGCAAAGTTTACGTAACGGATAATCTTATCGGCGCGCGCTGGGCAAAACTTGCGGTTAATTCGGCTTTTTCTCCGCTTTCGGCCATTACAGGGCTCACTTTCGGCGACGTCGCGCGCGGGCGCACTTCAAAAAAACTTGCGCTTGCACTCTTGAACGAAGCGTTCGCGGTTGCAAAAGCCGACGGCGTTGAAATAGAAAAAATTCAGGGGCGCGATATAGTAAAATTATTTTCGTGCAGCGACGGAATTAAAAAGAGGTTTGCGCTGGCGCTGTTGCCTCTTGCAATGAAAAATCATAAAAATCTTATTTCGGGAATGTACTACGATCTGACGTCGGGTAAAAAGAGCGATATGGAATTTATAAACGGCGCGGTTGCGCGGGTTGCCGCACAGCGCGGAGTTTCCGTTCCTTTAAATTTAAAAATTCTTGAAATTGTAAATAATATAGAAAAGGGGATTTTAACCCCTTCTGCGGAAATTTTGAAATTAATTTAAGTTTGAGGTAATTATGCGAGATATATATTTTCCTTCGAGCGACGGAAAACATACCATCCACGCTTGCGTTTGGAATCCTGCCGGAGAGGTTAAAGGCGTAGTTCAAATTATTCACGGAATGTGTGAATATGCGGAAAGATACGCGCCTTTTGCGGAATTTTTAAACTCGCACGGTTATTTGGTGTGCGCGGACGACCATTTGGGTCACGGCAAAACGGCTGAAAGTTCGGAAGAGTTGGGATATTTTAACGACGAACGCGATTATATGCGAGTGATAGAAGATGTTCATACTCTTTATTGCACGGTTAAAAAAGAGGCTGGCGACGTTCCGTATTTTATTCTCGGTCACAGTATGGGTTCGTTTTTCTGCCGAAAATATATTTCTTTATACGGATCGAATTTTTCGGGAGCGGTAATTATGGGAAGCGGTTTTAAAGATAAACTCACGCTCGGTTCCGCTCTGTTTACCGTAAAGTTAAACGCGCTTTTTTGCGGTTGGGGTAACAGAAGCAAACTTATAAAAAATCTTGCTTTCGGTTCGTATAATAAAAAGTTCAGTCCGGCTAGCACCGAAAACGATTGGCTTTCGGCAAATTCGGAAAACGTTACGAATTACAATTCAGACCCGCTGTGCGGTTTTATGTTTACCAATAACGGATATAAAGTTCTCTTTACTATAATAAAGCAGGCTTGTTCTAAAAAAGTTATAGCGGCCGTACCCAAAGATTTGCCCGTATTTTTCGTTGCGGGCGCGGACGACCCCGTGGGAGATTACGGAAAAGGCGTTTTAAAAGCAGTGCGCGCTTTTAAAAATGCCGGAGTGAAAAACGTTTCTTGTAAACTTTATAAAGGCAACCGTCACGAAATTTTAAACGACTATTGCAAAGATGAAGTTTACGCCGATATACTTGCATTCCTGGAAGGTAATTTAAATTAATGGCTTCGATTAAAAACCGTTCAGCGCGTTTTGCGCTCTTCGCGGCCGCATTTTCGGTATCGTTGATAATTCCGTTTTTTTCGGGGTTGAAACATGCGCGTGCGGAAACGTTGACAGCAGAAGCTTCAACTTTGGAAACGGTTGAAGAATTACGCGCCGCTAACGTTGAAGAAACGGCTAAACTTGAAAAGTTCGACGGGCGCAATTACGGAATCGTCACGCCCGTTAAGGATCAGGGCTCGTCGAATCTGTGTTGGGCTTACGCGGCGGTTAGCGCTTCGGAAACAAGCGTGTTGCGCAGCGGCATAGATAATAACGCGACTCATGAAAATTTATCGTTGTCTCCGGAAGAGCTCGGTTACAGACGTCATAACAGGGAAGCGGATCCGCTCGGCAATACCGACAGATTGCTTACCGAGGATTACGGGAATTGGCTTATGAAGAGCGGCGACCCAAGTTACGGGGCAAGCGTATTTTCGCAGTGGTGCGGTCCTATAAAAAACAGTTTGGCGGTAACGTCAGACCCTTATGAAAATGCGGAATACCGTTTTCAAAACGCTTTACATATAGATTTCAATAATGCGCGCGACCTTAAAATTGCGGCAATCAAGCGCGCTATAGCTCAATACGGCGCAGTCACTTATTCTTATAATAATTTAAGAGAAACCGAGTATTATAATCCCGTCAACGAATCGGGAAGCGGTTCTTATCCGCACGCGTGCACGCTCATAGGTTGGGACGATACCATTCCTGCGGAAAAATTCGTTCCGGGAGGCGCTAAACGCAACGGCGGCTGGCTTGTAAAAAACAGTTATCTTTCGTTGCCGTATTTTTATTTATCTTACGATAACGACAGTTCCGCCGTTTACGCATTCGATTATGCAAGCAAAGAAGAATACGATTTCAATTATTTTTACGATAACGAACACTTGAATTCGCCTTCTCCGAGTAAAAATATTACGCGCGCCGCAAACGTGTTCGAGGCTAAGAAAGGCGGCGGAGAAACAGCCGAATACGTTAAAGCCGTAAACATAGGGTTACAGGGCAAAAACGTAAGTTGCAGCGTAAAAATCTATACCGGATTAACCGATTTGGAAAATCCGGAAAGCGGAACGCTTGCCGGCGGCGGCAGCGCGGTTTTGGATTTTGCAGGATACCGTACGGTAAAATTGGATTCGCCCGTAAAAGTGGAAAAAGGCGATTGTTTCGGAGTCGTCGTTGAAATTTCAAACGAAAACAATAACGCGCGCATAAATTGGGCGCAGCAAATTAACGGCCGTGCAAAGTCTTTTGTGTTTTCTCCGGACGGGTATTGGTATAAGTCTAAATTTCCCGTGCGAATAAAGGCGTTTACGGCTTTGGAGGAAGACGACGGTTCCGGAGGAGAGCCGCCGTTGCGGTACGATATAAAAGATTGTTCTGTTACGGTTGACGGCGATTTTATTTATACGGGAACGGCTTTAACGCCGTCCGTTACCGTATCTTTAAACGGTTTAGCGCTTATAAGCGGAGAAGATTATACTTTGGAATATTCCGATAACGTCAACGCGGGTACGGCGAAAGTAATTATTAACGGTTGCGGAAATTTTTACGGGATAAAGTCGGTTGATTTTATTATTGATAAAGCCGAAAAACCGCCTTCGTTTCCGCCTGATAGCGTTGAATTGAATTGGAATGAAAATCTTTCCGACAAAGTTTGGGCGGAAGGTTGGAGGTTGAGTAATCCGTATGAAATTCTGGAGCCTGGCGAAAGTAAAACGGTTACTCTTATTTATCGTGATATATTAAACTATGAAATTTTTACGGCTGCAGTAAAGGTTACAAAAAAATCTGCGCCGGTAAGCCCCGAAGAACCGGATACGCCGGAATTGCCCGACGTTCCCGAAAAACCTCCGGAAGAAATTATACCGCCGTTAACGGACGATACTCTTAATACGGGAGATGCCGAAGTCAAATCAACCGATATAGTAGTTTTAACGGCTGTAATCGTAACGGCGGTAATTGTTGTTTCGGGAGCGGTTGCAATTTGCTTGGTGTTTATAAAACGACGGTAACAAATATAAAAAGGATATTCTTATATGAAAAATTTTGTTTTTATTTCCCCTAACTTTCCGGAAAACTACAAAAATTTTTGCGTACATTTAAAACTTAACGGTTTTCGGGTTCTCGGTATAGGAGATTGCCCTTATTCGGGGCTTTCTTCTGCGCTCAAAAATTCATTGGACGAGTATTACGCGGTCGCGTCTCTGTCCGATTACGAAGAGGTTTACCGCGCTGTCGCATTCTTTATACATAAATACGGTAGAATCGAATATTTGGAGAGCAACAACGAATATTGGCTTGAGCTCGACGCGCGACTCCGTACCGATTTCAATATTACTTCGGGATTATCCGTAAAGGATATGAAAAAAGTTAAATTCAAGTCGGAAATGAAAAAATATTATAAAAAAGCGGGTATAAAAGTAGCGGAGTACTGTTTTGTCAAAAGTCTTGCGGGATGTAAAAAGTTTATAAAAAAATTCGGCTTTCCCGTAATAGTAAAACCGGATAACGGAGTCGGCGCAAACGCTACGTACCGTATAAACAATTACGAAGAGTTGGAAAACTTTTTAAAGACCGCGCCGCAGGGTTACATAATGGAGGAGGAAATAAAGGCGCTTGTAAATTCTTACGACGCAATAGTTGACGCAAACGGCAATCCGGTTTTTGAAAGCGGACTTATTGAAACGGCTTCTTTAATGGATATAGTAAACAACGCCGAAAACAGCGCGTATTATTATCCTCCCGAACCGTTGCCTGACGTGCGGGAAATCGGACGAAAGACTTTGAAGGCTTTCAAAGTTAAAAACCGCTTTGTACATTTTGAATTTTTCCGCCTCGATTGCGACCAGCGGATAGGCAGGAAAGGAGAACTTATCGCGCTTGAAGTGAATATGCGCCCCGCGGGCGGCGGTTCTACCGATATGGCGGATTATGCGAACAGCGCGGACGTCTATAAAATTTGGGCGGACGTAATGGCGTTCGGTCAAACGTCGTTTGTCTGCGGCGAAAAGTTTTATTGCGCATACGCGGGTAGGCGTAACGGAAAGAATTTTTATTATTCGGAACAGGATATCCGCGATAAATACGGCGCAAATCTTATCACTGTGGAAAAACAGCCAGAAGCTGTCGCCGCCATGATGGGTGATTTAATGTTTCTCGCAAAGTTTAAAACAAAAGAACAAGCCGAGGAATTTTTTACCGAAGTTTTTAAAGAACAAATATTTTAAACACAGCCGCGGAATAATCCGCGGCTGTGTTTTTATAAAAAATACGTTTATAAAGTTCTAAAATGAGAAACGCCGCAATAAGTTTATTATACACATAATTTAGCGGAGGCGGTTTGATGGAATACAACGTTTACGAGGACATAGCCGAAAGAAGCGGCGGAGATATTTATATAGGAGTGGTGGGACCCGTAAGAACAGGTAAATCTACGCTTATTAAGAAATTTATGACGGAATTAGTCATACCCAACGCCGAGGACGGCAATCTTAAAAGCGTAATGGTCGACGAGCTTCCCCAATCGGCTTCGGGAAAGAGCGTAATGACTACGGAGCCCAAGTTTGTGCCGGCAAAAGGCGCGGTAGTTAAAATAGAAAACGCAAGGGCAAACGTCAGGTTCGCCGATTGCGTAGGGTTTATAACCGAAGGAGCGAGCGGTTTTGAGGAAGACGGTAAACCCCGTCTTGTAAACACGCCGTGGAGTTCCAAACCTTTGCCTTTTTCCGAGGCGGCGGAACTCGGTACCGACAGGGTTATAGGCGAACATTCCACCATCGGAATTTGCGTAACTACCGACGGAAGCATAGCCGATATCCCGAGAGCGGGATATATTAAAGCTGAAGAAAAGACGGTGGAACGTCTTAAAAAGACGGGAAAACCTTTTGTAATAGTTTTGAATTGCACCGATCCCGATAAGGCGGCAGCTAAAAAACTCAGAACGGAACTTGAAGAAAAGTACGGCGTTACAGTAATTGCGGCGAACTGCGAAAAACTTGACGCAAACGGTCTTTTAAATATTTTAAAAGCTGTTTTATTCGAATTCCCCGTAACAGGTTTCGACGTGGATATTCCCGATTGGTTGAGATTTATGTCCCAGGACGGTTCTGCCGTAGCCGAACTTCTTGAAAGAATTAAGTCCGTTTCCGCACAGGTTGAGCGAATGAAAGACTGCGCGGTGTTCGACGGTATGTTAAAGGACTGTAAATTCTGGAAGGACGGTATTTCCGTTTCCTTGAATCTTGCGGACGGAAAAGCTCAGGTTACGGCATACGTAAAAGACGGAATTTTCTTCGATATCCTTTCGGAAATAGCAGGTGAAAGCATATCCGACGAGTTTACGCTTATGCGTTACGTTCGCGGAACTTCGGAAGCCAAACACGGATACGATAAAATCAAAGACGCGTTGGAATGCGCAAAAATCAACGGTTACGGCATAGTGCAGCCGTGTGACGACGATATGAGTCTGGAAGAACCTAAAATGGTTCGTCAGGGCGGCAGCGTAGGTATCAAATTGCGCGCGACGGCTCCCAGCTATCATATTGTTAAGATAGACGTGACGGGAGAGGTGAGCCCCATAATGGGAAGCGCCGCGCAGAGCGAAGGCATAGTTCAGGGAATGTTGAACGGCTTTGAAACCAATCCGGAAGGTATGTGGGATACAAACGTATTCGGTAAAACTCTCCGCGGTATGGTTAAAGAGGGGCTTTCGGGCAAAGTTTGCGGAATGCACGACGATACCAAAAACAAGATGCGCAGAGCGATAACGCGTATAGTGAACGAGGGTAAGGGCGGAGTTATCTGTATAATCCTTTAAACTTAACGTCGCGTTGTCAGGTTTGTCTGGCAAACTTTTGTAAAAGCTTTGCTTAAAGCGTCCGTGATTTTACTTAGCGGTCAAATCAATATATCACATTATAATAAAATTAAACGTATAATATATCAAGGCGTTATCCGTGCCGCAAGGCGCGGGTAATTCTTTACTTAAATATGACGGCGGGAACTAAACGTTCCCGCCGTCAACGATTATCGTTTACCTTTATTATTGTTTTCTTTATCGTCGGATTTAAATTGCGACGGAATAAGCATTTTCCCTTCGTTGTCGAAAACGGCTCCTTCGTTTTTAAGACAAGCGATATAAGCAAAATATTGCTCTTCCGTAAGCTTAGCTATTTTGTTTTTCTTTTTTCCCATAAAAAAGCCTCCGCGTTTTTATATTATTATGTACGGAGGCTTTTACGTTTATACTATTTTATTGTATTTAAATAAGTCTTACTTTAAGCACGCCGGCAACGCCTCGCATCACGTTCAGGCTTTCCGTAGAAGGGGTATCGTCCAAATCGCATATAAGGTACGCGTATTCCCCGCGGGAAACGTCCTGCATATTGGCGACGTTTATTCCCTGAGCCGAAATTATCGCAAGCAGTTTTGAAAGAATTTCCTTTATGTTTTTGTGATGAACGCAAACTCTCGCAACGCCCGTTCTCGGCATAAATACCGAAGGGTAGTTTACGCTGTTGGTAATGTTGCCGTTTTCTATATATTCGGTAAGTTGTTTTGCCGCCATAACCGCGCAGTTGTCCTCGGCTTCCGGCGTGCTCGCGCCGAGGTGCGGAACACAAATTGCGTTATTAACTCCGATAAGTTTTTCGTCGGGGAAGTCGGTTATGTATCTTGAAAGCTTTCCGGTTCCGAGCGCGGATATCACGTCGCCCGTTACTGCAAGTTCGCCGCGGGAATTGTTTATTAATACGGCGCCGTCTTTCATTTTACCGAACGCTTTTTTATCGAACATTCCGCGGGTTTCAGCGTTGAGAGGGACGTGAACTGTTATAAAGTCTGATTTTTCGTAAAGTTCTTCGCGGGAAGAAAGAAGCGTGACGGAAGAAGAAAGCGCAACGGCGCCCGCAGTGGAAAGAAACGGGTCTACGGCTATAACTTTCATACCGAGCGCCGCCGCTGCGTTTGCTACGGAAATGCCTATCGCGCCCAAACCGATAACGCCCAAAGTTTTGCCGAGAATTTCGTTGCCCACGAATTTTGATTTTCCTTTTTCAACGAGTTTGGGAATGTTTTCCCCCTCGCTTTTTAAACCGTTAACCCATTCTATGGCTTCGGTTATTTTTCTGCCGCCCAAAAACAGTTCGCATATTACCAACTCTTTTACAGCGTTGGCGTTGGCTCCGGGCGTATTGAAAACAACAATACCTTTTTCGGCGTAAGCGGCTACGGGAATATTGTTCGTGCCGGCTCCTGCGCGGGCTACCGCGAGGAGTTCTTTGTTTACTTCAAAATCCGCCATTTGCGCTGAACGCACCATAATTCCTTCCGGGGTTTTTACTTCCGAGGAATATTCGTAATCTTTAAAAAAATCATCGGCAAGAGGGCTTATTTCATTTAATTTAAGTATTTTTTTCATAAATTCACCTTAATTATGCGTTTTCAAGCTCGAATTTCTTCATAAATTCTATCAATGCTTTAACGCCGTCAACGGGCATCGCGTTGTAAATAGAGGCGCGCATACCGCCGACCAGTCTGTGACCTTTCAAAGAAACCAGCCCCGCTTTTTTTGCTTCCGCAACAAATTTAGCGTCAAGTTCTTCGCTTCCCGTTACAAACGGCACGTTCATAATCGAACGGAATTTCTTTTCAACGCCGTTTTTGTAGAGTTTAGAGCCGTCTATAAAATCGTATAATAATCCTGATTTATATTCGTTTATTTGCTGAATAGCTTTTATTCCGCCCTTATTTTTGAGATTATTTAATACGAGGTTAGCCATGTAAATCGAAAAAGCGGGAGGAGTGTTGTAAAGAGAACCGTTTTCATCCTGAACTTTCCATCTGAGCATAGTGGGACATATGTTCAACGGTTCCTGTATGAGTTCGCGTTTCGCTATCACTATGGTAACTCCCGCAGGCGCAAGGTTTTTCTGCGCTCCGGCGTAAATTACCCCGAATTTTTTAACGTCTATTTCACGCGAAAAAATTTCGGAAGACATATCCGCTACAAGCGGCGCTTTGCAATCGGGAAATTTATCAAATCTCGAACCGAAAATCGTGTTGTTGGAAGTTATGTGCACGTAATCGGCTCCGTCGGTGTAATTAAGTTTGTCTACGTCGGGAATATATGTATAAATTTTGTCGGAACTGTCGCCTATTTTATTAGCAGTGCCGTACAGTTTGCCTTCCTGCCAAGCTTTTTTCGCAAAATTGCCCGTTACGATGTAATCGGCAACGCCGTTTTTCATAAGGTTTAAAGGCACTGCGGCAAATTGCGTCGAAGCTCCGCCCTGTACGAAGATAACGCAGTAATCTTCGGGAACTTTTAAAAGTTCCCTTACCGAATTTTCGGCTTCGGCAACTACCTGCATGTAAGCTTTGTCGCGGTGGGAAATTTCCGTAACGGACATTCCCGTTCCGTTAAAATCCAAAAATTCGTCCCGCGCTTTCTCAAGAACTTCCAACGGTAACGCGGAAGGTCCCGCCGCAAAATTGTATACCCGCATAATTCCTCCGGTTAATTTATTTTTTTAAATATTATATTATAATAATGTAAAAAATACAAGTATTTTATCTTAAAGGAAAAATATTTTAAGCCTTCAGGCGTGGTTTTAATTGCTTTAAGCCGTTTAATTAAATAAACCAATAAAGGTAAAAAATGGAGAAAAATCCGGTTGCCCCCCATATATATGCCGTTAAACGCAAAAATTTTCACTAAAAATACAAAAAAAACCGTTCATTTTATTTACTTTTTATAAAATATGGTGTACACTATTAATAAAGTCGTACGAAAACGGCTTAATTTTCGGTAAATACTCGAGAGGTGTAATATGGCTAACGGCGAAATTAACGACGCGAATCAGGTTAAACGCCCTTTGAAAAAAGCGGACGTAATTTTAAAGCATGAGAGACAGATAAACTCCAAGACGGACGAAATTATTTCCGCAACGGCGGCATTGAACGCCCGTTTTGACGAAGTGCTCCAAAAAGTAGGCACTTCCGAGAGGGAGTCCGTTCATACCGCGCGTCAAAACGTGGAAATTTATAATGCTCTTAAAGAGGAGAACGCCAACATCAGGCAGGAAATGAAATATCTTGCCGTTCAAAGCGAAAATATATTTTCTTCCGTTACCGAAAAGCTCGAGCAGCTTTTCGGAGAACTTAAAGACTTGAAAGAAAGTCTTGCGGAAGCTGCCGTCGCGGAGAAAGAAGCCGCTCCCGCGGTTGCCGAAGAAACCGAAACTACGGAAGAAGTTGAAGCGGTTGAATACAAGGCGCCCGAACGCGTTGTTTCCGCGGAAATTGATTACGACCTTCTCGTTGAAAAAATCGTTGCGCGGCTTCCCGTGCAGGAAGACCTTTCCGCCGATTATATCGCAAACAAAGTTATTGAAAATATGCCTGTGCCGACGGCTGTTGTTTCCGACGGCGTTGCGACAACGTGCGTGCAGCCCGTAACCGTAAGCGCGGAAATAGACTACGATCTCCTTGCGGAAAAAGTTGCGGCTAAACTTCCCGCGCAGGAAGCGGTCGTTGCACCTGCGGCTGAGATCGATTACGACCTTATGGCTGATAAGGTTGCTTCCCGTTTACCCGAAAGAAACGAAGGTTCGTCTTTCGTTGCCGCACCCGTGGCCGTTCCCGCTCAATCTGTTACCGCCGAAGTCGATTACGACCTTATAGCGGATAAGGTTGTCGGTCGAATTCCTGTACAGGAATCCGTTTCTCCCGATTACATTGTAAGCCGTGTTGCGGAACAGATAGTAATACCTCAGGTGACGGACATAGATTACGACGAGCTTGCGGAAAAAGTTGCAGAAAAAATACCCGCAGCTCAGAGCGCTTCCGAAATAGATTATGACGAACTTGCAAGAAAAGTAGCGGAAATAGTTCCCGAACGCGAAACCGCCGTAGCGGCGTTGCCCACCGATTTTACGTTGGATTACGACGAGCTTGCGGAAAAAGTTGCGGCTAAACTTCCCGCGCAGGAAGCGGCTGTCGTTTCCGACGTACCTGTGAACGTTGCTTTGGACGAGGAAGAACTCGCAGACAGAATAGCGTTGAAAGTGGGAGAACTCAAAGCGGAAGATTTCGAAGTGCTTGTCGACGACGAAGGTTGCGCTTCTATTTCTAAAACTCTTGCGGAAAAACTCGATTACGAAATTATTTCCGCGGCGGTAGCCGAAAAACTTCGTACCGCGCTTATCGACTTTGTAGCGGGTAACGAAGAGCCTGATTATGAAGAAATGGCCGCACGCATCAGTGAAAAAATTACGGTGGCAGGCGTAAACGAAGACGCTATAGCCGACAAAGCGGCTGCTGTTCTTTCAAATTATTTGCCTGAAATCGATACCGACGAAATCGCCGATAAAGTGGCAAGTCAGGTAATAAGCGCAATGCCATCTGTGGATAACGATTTGCTTTGCGCTACGGTTTCCGAAAAGATTATCGAAAGTCAGGCGGATAACGATTACGACATAGTTATAGACGAAGAAGGATTAGATAGAATAACCGATACCGTATACGAAAAAGTAACTCAGATCACTGACGAAAGATTCAGTTCTATCGATTCCGACCTGGAAGAAATAAAAAACATGTTGGAAGGCGGCGCGGTTATACGCGAGGTTGCGGTTACCGGTACTGCGGCGGAAGCTTACGAAGAAGTTCAGGACGAGGATTATGTGACTGTAAGCGAAGTTGTCGAAGAGTACGAAGAGGAACCTGAAGAGGTTTCCGAAACAGCCGAAGAATCCGAAGAAGAAACTTTTGAGGAATCCGAAGAGGAATTCGTTGAAGAAATAACGGAAGAAACAACCGGGGAAGAGATTGTTAACGAGGAACCTGAAGAACTTCCCGAAACAGTCGAAGAACCCGAGGAAGAAGTAGTTGAAGAAACGGTTGAAGAGACCGAAGACGAAGCCGAAGAAGATTCCGAAGACGGAGAAGACGACGGCGCTATTGAAGAATTTTCTTACGACGATTTAACCGTAGGCGGCGACGAAACCGTAACGGGCGGCGGAGTGGACTTCGCAAACATGATGAAGTACAACCGTTCGTTTATCGCAAGAATTATTCAGGGCACAGACGAACAAAAAACCTATTACGGCGAAGTCAGAAACGCTCTGTTGAGCTATAAAAAAGTAAACTCCAACATTGCATGGGGCGCGGAACGTTTCCATAAAGGCAGAGAAACGATTGCCCGTTTCAAAATTCGCGGTAAGACGCTTGTAGTATATCTTGCACTAGATCCTGCCGAGCATGAATATTCGGTATATCACCATAAAGACGTGTCGAGCAATAAATCGTTGCACGGAACGCCGATGATGATAAAAGTAAAAAGTCCCCGCGGTGTAAAGAAAGCGATAAGATTGATAGACGAAATGTTGGAAGCCCGCAACGGTATAAAGAGAAACATACCTCAGCGTGATTATGCGGCTATGTATCCTTTCGAAACCATTGAGGAGCTTATAGAGGACGGACTGGTTAAGGACGTAAGCAAGAAATAATTTTGAATTTTAAACGCGGGGGTTGATTTTTTATCAACCCCCGAAATAATTATCGGAGAATTAATTTTGGAAAAAGAGAAACAATTTAAACCTACCAAAGCCGAAACGCCTCAGAAAAGACGTAGAGAAAGAAACGCCGCCGCGCCTAAGCAGCAGCGAAGCAAAAGAGAGCAAGGCGTGCGAGAGCATACGGAAAGACCGCGCGCAAAAAACGGTAAACGCGGGGCAAAACCCGTAAAAATCATATTTCTCGGCGGCGTGGGAGAAATAGGAAAAAACATGACCGCATTGGAATGCGGAGAGGATATTATAATTATAGACGCCGGCGCGATATTTCCCACAGAGGAAACGCCCGGTTTCGATTTAATAGTTCCCGATATAACATATCTTGTAGAAAACGCTAAAAAAATCCGCGGACTTATTTTAACGCACGGACATGAAGACCATATAGGCGGAGTTCCTTATCTTTTAAAAGAACTTAAAGTTCCAGTTATAGGAACAAAATTGACTCTTGCGCTTGTGGATAACAAACTGAGAGAGCACAGACTCAACGACGTAAAAGAAATAACGGTAACTCCGGGGCAGACAATTCAATTGGGTTGTTTCCGCGTTAAGTGCGTAAACGTGAACCATTCTATAGCCGGTTCGCTTGCTTTTGCCATAACCACCCCTCAGGGCGTAATTTTTCACAGCGGAGACTATAAAATAGATTTAACGCCTGTCGCCGGCGAACCAATAGATTTAAAAACCATAAGCGATACCGGTTCCGCCGGAGTAAGGCTTTATATGGGAGAAAGCACGAATATAGAGCGCGCCGGTTTTACAATGAGTGAAACGGTGGTGGGAACCACTTTGGACAGGCTGTTTGCGGAGAACGTTCGCCGTAGATTGATAATAGCTACGTTTGCCTCAAACGTTCACAGGTTGCAACAAATTATAGGTTTGGCCGTAAAATACAAGCGAAAAGTCGCGCTTTCCGGCAGAAGTATGCTTAACGTTGTGGAGGCTGCCGAAAAGATAGGGGAAATAACTATACCTAGCGATGTTCTTGTAGACGTCACGAAAATAAAAAATTTCCGCGACAGCGAAATTTTAATAGTTTCTACGGGAAGTCAGGGCGAGCCGATGAGCGCGTTGACTCGAATGGCAAACGGCGACAACGCGGCTGTCACGGTGGGTAATAACGATACCGTAATAATTTCGGCGTCGCCTATTCCGGGGAACGAAAAACTTATTTACAGAGTAATAAATAATCTTTACCGCAAGGGCGCGGACGTCGTTTACGAAAGTTTGGAAAATATACACGTTTCCGGTCACGCTTGCCGTGAGGAACATAAAATAATGCACAATTTATTAAAGCCGGATTATTTTATTCCCGTTCACGGTGAATTCAGGCATTTGAAAAAACACGCTCAGCTTGCGGAAGAGTTGGGAATGGAAGAGCATAAAATAATAATTCCCGATATAGGTAACTGTATAGAACTTACAAGCAAGGGCTTGCGCCTTGCGGGCAACGTTACTTCCGGTTCGCGTCTTATCGACGGCGAAGGAATCGAGGACGAGAAGGCGAGCGTGGTTATAGACGACAGAAGGCAACTTTCCGAGGAAGGGTTATTTATAGTGTCTGTCGCCGTTTCCCACGGTGAAGTTATTGGCGAACCGGCAATAAATTCCCGCGGATTCGTGTTTGATTTTCACCGCGATTATACGCGCGAAATACGCGATGTAATAAACCGCGCCATAGAAAGTTACGACCTTTCCCGCGGTACGGTTGACGAGCTGAAAAAAGTAATTAAACGCGCTTTGAGAAATTATTTGTTAAAGAAAACCAAGCAGTCGCCTATGGTTGTGCCCGTAGTAGTCGAACTGTAATTAAAATGGCATATAAGCGCCGCAATACTTTGTTGCGGTTTGCGTTTTGTTATAAGTAAACTCCTTCGCAAAGCCGCGCCTTGTCTTGCTCGCTTATCTGTCTTTTTGCCTTAATATAAATTTAAATATGTAATATACGGATATGTCGGATTTTAATTACGCGCATAAGAATACAAAAAACGGTGAAAGGACAACGGCAACCGCGCCTTTCAATCAACCGCGTATAAACGCGGAACTTTCGGCTGTGAGGGAAGAAGCGTTCAAACGTGAAATTCCCGTTTCCGACGACGAAACGCTTTGTTTTTTGCAAACCTTGGTTTCGTCTTTACAACCTGAAAAAATTCTGGAACTAGGCTCGGCTGTGGGCGTATCGGGCGCGGCTATGCTGTTTGTCTGCGGAAAAGCCGAACTGGTATCGATAGAACGCGACGAGAATTTTTATAACGAAGCAAAAAACAATTTTTTAAAACTCGGACTTGAAGAAAGAGTAAAATTAATTCACGGCGACGCGGGAGAGGAAATAAAAAAATTAGATGGCGAATTCGATTTTATTTTTCTTGATTGCGCAAAAGTGCAGTATATAAAATATTTGCCTCGGCTGAAAGAACTTTTAAAAAAGGGTGGAGTGCTCGTCGCCGACGACGTGCTGTTATTCGGATACGTTACGGGTGAAACCGAAACGCCCAAAAAGCGTAAAATGCTTGTGGAACATATAAAAGAATATATATCCGCCGTTACCGAGGATAAAGAACTCTTAACAACGGTTTTGGACGTAGGCAACGGCGTAGCCGTGAGCGTAAAATTATGAAAATTGAACTTTTGGCCCCTGCGGGCAATTACGAAAAACTTAAAACGGCTTTTTATTTCGGCGCGGACGCGGCGTATATCGGCGGTAAAGACTTTTCTTTGCGTTCTTTCGCCGATAATTTTACACGCGACGAAATGACGGAAGCCGTAAAGTACGCTCATAAGCTCGGAAAAAAAATTTATGTAACGGTAAATATTTTCGCTAAAAACGCCGATATCCGGTTGATGGAAGATTACTTTGCCTTTTTGCAAAGTACAGGGGTTGACGCGGCGATAATTTCGGATAGCGGCGTGTTTTACGCGGCTAAGAAAGCGGCGCCCGAACTGAACGTACATATTTCTACACAAGCCAATTTGACAAATAAATATGCGGTTAAGTTTTGGGCTGAACAAGGGGCGGCCCGCGCTATTTTGGCTCGCGAACTTTCACTCGAAGAAATTTCGGAAATTCATTCATACGTTCCCGAAATAGAACTTGAGGCGTTCGTTCACGGCGCAATGTGCATATCTTATTCGGGAAGATGTCTGCTCTCAAATTATCTTTCGGGAAGAGACTCTAACCGCGGCGAGTGCGTGCAGGCGTGCCGCTGGAAATATCAGGTTCGTAAAAAGGACGAACTTTCCGACAGCGGCTGGCTCGACGTCGAAGAGGACGGCAAGGGAACGTTTATTTTTAATTCGAAAGATTTAAACATGAGCAGGCATATAAACGAAATGCAAGAAGCGGGAATATGCTCCTTTAAAATAGAGGGCAGAATGAAGTCGGAGTACTATCTTGCGACCGTGATTAACGCTTATCGCAGATGTATAGACGGCGGATATTCCACGGAAGTCGAACGCGAGCTTTTAACCGCGGCGCACCGGGATTATACCACTGCATATACTTTGGGGAACAATTCCAAAACCGTGAATTATACGGATAGTCAAGCTAAGGGGGATTGCGATTATATCGGCAACGTATGTGCCGGAGGGAACGGCTTTGCCGTGGTTGAAATGCGAGGCAGGTTCAAAACGGGCGATGTTTTAGAAACGCTTTCTCCTTCGGAAAACTTTGGTAAAAGTTTTAAGGTGGAAAAAGCTTTTACAAGCGCGGGCGAAGAAGTTACGGACTGCAAACTCGTACAGGAAAAATACAGGATTAACTGTCCTTATAATTTAAGTGAAGGCGATATTTTAAGAAGAAGAAAAGTTTAAAAATTTAAGGCTTTATGGATTACGCAGTCAGAAATATTTACGGTAAAATCAATAATAAAAAAGCGAGCGTAAGCGTGCCGGCTTCCAAAAGCATAGCGGCGCGCGCCGTATTAATCGCCGCGCTTGCCGAAGGTGAAAGCACGCTTACGGGCGCGCGGTTTTCCGAAGATTGCCAAACTGTTGTAAATTGCCTTAAAGCTCTCGGTATACCTGTTGAAATTAAGGGCGATACCGTAAAAATAACGGGTTGCGGCGGAAAATTACCGCTAAGCTACGCTGAAATAAACGTCGGAAGCGCCGGAACTGCGGCTAGGTTTCTGCCGGCGTTGCTCGCGTTTCAAAACGGTAAATTCAAAGTTGATTGTTCGGAACAAATGAAAAGACGTCCCGTGGAATCCCTCATAAAATCGCTTGAAAGGCTTGGCGCAAAATTTTTTTTCCTTGAAAAGAAAAACGCATTTCCGTTTATAATCGATGGCGCGAAAAACGTCTCGGACGAGATTGAAATAGACATAAATCAAAGCAGTCAGTTTTTATCGGCTTTGTTGATTTCGTCCGTATGCGCCGGGAAAACCATGAAAATCAAAGCTTTGGGAAACCACGGTTTAGATTATGTTAATATCACGCTGAATATTATGAAAAGTTTCGGCGCGGAAATTTCCGAAGACTCGGGAATATATAGCGTTTACGGCGGATATACGGCGCAAAATTATATAATTGAGCCCGACGTTTCCGCGGCGTGTTATTTTTACGCGGCAAACAAAATTCTCGGCTCGGATATATCGGTAAAGGATATGCCCGCGGAAACCTCGCAGGGCGATTTAAAATTTATAAATTTATTAAAAACTTTTAACGGCGGGACTATAAATATGCGTGATTTTTCCGACCAAGCGTTAACTTTGGCGGCAATTTCCCCGTATTTGGAGCAACCTACCGAAATATACGGAATCGCGCACGTCAGAGGGCAGGAATGCGACCGTATTAAGGCTATAGTATATAATTTAAATTTAATGGGCGTTAAATGCGAGGAACGCGCGGACGGCGTAAAAATTTATCCATCTCAACCGAAACCGGCGAATATAGAAACGTTCGGCGACCATCGCGTGGCAATGAGCTTCGCTTTGACGGGGCTTCGCGCCGACGGCATAGTAATAAAAAACGCGGAAGTCTGCTCAAAAACTTTCAAAGATTATTTTTCCGTTTTGGACGAAGTTTGCACAAAATTAACGCTATAATGTTTTTTAAAATTCCATTAATTTTGCTTATATATTACATAAAAACAATGTAAGCTTAACTTTCGTCAATTAATTTGACTAATTTCACACGGTGGCATATAATCTTATTATAAAAAATTTTAACAATGGAGAGAAAATATGAATCTTCCCGAAATGTTCGGCGAAAACGTTTTCAACGATTCCGTTCAAAAAGAAACTCTTCCCAAAGAAGTTTATCAGGCTTTAAGGGAGACGATAGAAGCGGGCAAACAGCTCGATACGTCCATTGCGGGCGCGGTAGCGGCGGCAATGAAAGATTGGGCGGTTTCCAAAGGGGCGACGCACTATACGCATTGGTTTCAGCCTCTTACCGGTCTTGCGGCGGAAAAACACGACAGTTTTATAGAGCCCGACGGGGATAAGGCTATTATGCGGCTTACGGGTAAGAGTCTTATAGTCGGAGAGCCCGATGCTTCGAGTTTTCCTTCGGGAGGTTCAAGAGCTACTTATATGGCGCGCGGTTATACCGCTTGGGACCCTACGTCGCCCGCGTTCGTAAAGGGCGGCACGCTTTACATACCGACCGTATTCGTTTCTTATACGGGTGAAACGTTGGATAAAAAGTCGCCTTTGTTGCGTTCAATGACGGCTATTGACAAACAGGCGAAGCGTATTTTAAAATTTTTCGGTATAGAATGTAAAAAGGTTTCTACGGAAGCGGGTCCTGAGCAGGAGTATTTTCTTATTTCTGAAGAAGCTTACTTAAAGAGAAAAGATTTGCGCCTTACGGGAAGAACTCTTTTCGGTGCGCCCGTAACCCGCGGACAGGAACTTGAAGACCATTATTTCGGTTCTTTGAAAGCCGAGGTCGCCGGATTTATGGCTGATTTGGATAAAGAACTTTGGAGTTACGGAGTTTATTCCAAGACCAAGCATAACGAGGTTGCGCCCGCTCAGCATGAAATGGCGCCGGTATATTCTAAAACCAACGTTGCGGTAGATTCAAACATGCTTACCATGGACGTAATGAAGTCGGTAGCGCATAAACACGGGCTTGTCTGTCTTTTACACGAAAAACCTTTCCGCGGAATAAACGGAAGCGGTAAACATAATAATTGGTCTATTTCCACAGATAACGGTTTTAATCTTTTAAACCCCGGAAAACATCCCGAAAGCAATACTCTTTTTAAACTTGTGTTGACGGCCGTTATAAAAGCGGTGGACGATTATCAGGGTATAATGCGCGCTTCCGTATCGTCTGCAGGCAACGATCACCGTTTAGGCGCGGATGAAGCTCCTCCCGCTATAATCTCGGTATATCTCGGCGATCAGCTCGGCGAAATTGTAGATTGTATAGTCAAGGGCAAAGATTATACCGCCGTAAAAGCGGGGAAGGGTAGTATCGGCGTTCCCGAATCCCCCATATTCCCAAAGGACGCAACGGACAGAAACAGAACTTCGCCTTTTGCTTTTACGGGCAATAAATTCGAATTCCGTATGCTCGGCTCGCAAGCCAACGTTGCAGACGCAAATATTTGCCTTAACACCATAGTCGCGGACGCTTTCGGGCAGTTTGCCGACGAGCTCGAAGGCAAAAAAGACTTAGAAAAAGCGGCTAACGCGATAATTTCCCGCGAACTTAAAAAACATTACCGCATAATTTACAATCTTGACGGTTACGGTCCCGAATGGGAACCCGAAGCGGCGAAGCGCGGACTTTTGAACAACAAGACTACGGCGGACGCCGTGCCCGAAATTTTCAAAGAAGAAAATATAGAAGTATACGTAAGACAGGGCGTTTATACCAGAGAAGAGGCAATAGCAAGAGCAAATATTCGCCTTGAAAATTACATTAAAATTATCAATATCGAAGCTTTGACCATGCTTGAAATGGCAAAGCGGGATATAATTCCCGCGGTTTCGGATTTTATTGCGGAGCTTTGCCAGAATCTTGCCGCTAAAAAAGCCGTATGCGAGGGATTGCCTTGTCAAACGGAAGCCGAACTTATTACATTGCTTTCCGAACTTAACGACAAAACGAGCGAAGCGGTTAAAAAACTTGAAAACGATTTGAAAGCGATTGACAAAGAAGACGTTTTAGCGGCTTCGCAAGCTATGGCGCATACTATATTGCCGGATATGGAATCCGTTCGCGCCTTTGCGGATAAAATGGAAACGCTTACTTCTTCCGACTATTGGCCTTACCCCTCGTATTTTGATTTGTTGTACAGTGTATAATGTCAAACACCCGCGCGTATATTAATAGGCGCGGGCGTTTTAGTTGACTTAAAAGCCTGTTTGGAGTATAATTGAATTCTGTAAAATACGTTTATAAAGGATAAAAAAATGTTAACGAGTATCTGTGGAATCAACTGGGGCGACGAAGGCAAGGGCAGAATGGTTGACCTGCTTTCGGAAAAATTCGACGTGGTTTGCCGCTATCAGGGAGGAAATAACGCCGGTCATACCGTAATTAACGAAAAAGGAAGGTTTATTTTAAATCTTTTGCCTTCCGGTATTTTGCGTGAGGACGTTGTAAACGTTCTCGGTTGCGGTATGGTTATAGATATCAAGCATCTTTGCGAAGAAATGAAAAGATTGCGCGACGCGGGTATAAAAATTACTCCGGAAAATCTTAAAATAAGCGATAAAGCCATAATTACGATGCCTTATCATGTTTTACAGGATGTAATGGAAGAGGAGCGCTTGACGAAAGCTACGGGTAAACCTTACGGTTCCACCCGCCGCGGAATTGCTCCCGTATATGCCGATAAATATATGAAAAAGGCGTTCCGTATGGGTGAACTTCTCAATCCCGAACTTCTGTTCAAACGTCTTCCCGATATATTGGCTTGGAAAAATATGACAGTTAAAGCCTACGGTTTCGAGCCGGTCGCCGTCGACAAAATGACAGAATATTTTAAAACCTACGGAGAACCGCTTACGGAATACATAACGGATACCGGAATATATCTCAACGAAGCGGAGAAAGCGGGAAAGAACATAATGTTCGAAGCCCAGCTCGGCGCTTTGCGCGATATAGATTACGGTATAGTGCCGTATACTTCTTCTTCGTCGACTATAGCCGCGTACGCCCCCATAGGCGCCGGCGTACCGAATTTGAAACTCGATAATTCGGTAGGCATTATGAAAGCGTATTCAAGCTGCGTGGGAGAAGGACCCTTTACCTGCGAATATTTCGGAGAACAGGCGCACAAGCTCCGTGAATCCGGCGGCGAATACGGCGCGGCTACGGGCAGACCGAGAAGAGTCGGACCTTTCGACGTGGTCGCTTCCCGTTACGGCATACGCTGTCAGGGAGCGGACGAAATAGCGCTTACCAAGCTGGATGTTTTAGATAGTTACGAAGAAATAGAAATTTGCACTCATTATCTTTTAAACGGCAAAGTTATAAACGAATTTCCTTTTACCGACGTTTTGGACGAGTGCAAGCCCGTATTCGAAAAAGTTAAGGGCTGGAATTGCGATATTACAAAGTGCAGAAAGAAAGAAGATTTACCTAAGGAAGCTTTGGCGTATATTCGCCTTTTGGAAAAGCTTTGCGATTGTAAAATAAAATACGTTTCCGTCGGCGCGGAACGCGAAGCTTGCATAAATATGTACGAATAATATTCGCGATTTTTAATTAAGCGATAATAATTCAACGGCAAAAGTCTTAAACTGTTTTTTGTTTAAGGCTTTTGGTTTTATGAAGTGTAGTTTTATAACATTGTTTTTTATACTGCTTAAAAAATTAAATTTATTTAAATGAAATAATTGTTAAAGAAGGTCTAATATGCCGTCTGAAATGTATATTGTAATTGCCGTAATTTCAACAATAGTTATTGTTGGCAATATCATAAATATTACTGTATTTTTTGCACACAAAAGGTATGAGAATTTTGTATTGCAAAATAGTATATGTTTGAAAAAAATAAAGGAAATAAATAGTCGTTACAATTTTTACCCTTATAAAAATTTTGATCAGTATTATACCTACGATAACGAAAA
This sequence comes from uncultured bacterium, assembly GCA_949746255.1. Lineage (GTDB taxonomy): Bacteria > Bacillota > Clostridia > Christensenellales > Borkfalkiaceae > Coproplasma. The sequence continues at coordinate 1,474 of CATKAP010000214.1, read as the reverse complement.
TTTTTATGATAATATTACATGTAAAGATTATTTGGTTTATCAACTACAATTTATCGGAAAAAGCTTATCGGAACAAATTGAAAAAATACGTATTAATAAGGAACAATATTCAAAATACGTTGACGAGGTAAATTCTATTACTCAGTTAGGTGAGTTTGAAGTTTCGGTTGGAAAATTAAAGCTTAAAAAATTGATTAAAAAGGAATTGTTATTAATAGAAAAGTTTAAGTTTCGCTTTCCCGTTACTCAATTCTTTTTAACGGTTACTTTATACTGTTCTAAAATTGACGGACAGGTATATAAACAAAAAAGTCAGGAATTTTCCGCTGATGATATTTTTGCGATAAACAGAAAATTAAGTAATAAGAGCGGCAGTTTTTATAATGACCGTGAAATTTGGGACGCTATTTGTCTTGTTGAAAGAGGCAAGGTATCCAATAAAATGCGGTTTTCTATATATCAGAGAGACGGTTATAGATGTCGCCTCTGTGGAGTTTCAGATAAGTTTACCAAATTGGAAATAGACCATATAGTGCCGATAGCAAAAGGCGGAAAATCTACATACGATAATTTACAAACTCTGTGTCATAAATGTAACACAGAAAAAGGCGACAGCTTATAATAATAAAATAATTCTATTTTAAGCGGCGGCTTTAAAACTTAATGAGTAAGTTAAATTTGAAATTCTATAAAATGCACGGTATAGGCAACGATTATATTTATTTCGATTGTATGCGTCGGGAACTTCAAAATCCCGAAGACCTTGCTGTACGGCTTTCGGACAGAAATTATTCCGTCGGCGGCGACGGAATAATTCTTTTATGCCGTTCGCAAATTGCCGACTGTAAAATGCGTATATTCAACGCGGACGGTTCGGAAGGAAAAATGTGCGGCAACGGTATAAGATGCATAGGAAAACTCGCCTATGATTTAGGGTATGTGAAGCGCGATACGCTTACCGTAGAAACGCTTTCCGGCGTTAAAAAGCTCAAGTTGTATTTTACAAACGACGGCGAAGTATGCGCCGCCCGCGTCGACATGGGCGCGCCTATACTTGCGGGAGAAAAAATACCTTCGGCGTTTATCGGGGAAAGCGTTGTAAACGTTCCTTTAACAGTCGGAGGAAAAGAATATAAAATTACTCTCGTTTCCATGGGGAATCCGCACTGCGTTGTTTTTGCCGACGTTGATACGGTACCGCTTGAAAAAACGGGAAAACTTTTTGAAAAAAACCCCGTTTTCCCTGAGAGAATTAATACGGAATTTGTTGAAGTAACCGGTAAAAACAGTCTGAAAATGCGTGTTTGGGAACGCGGAAGCGGCGAAACTCTCGCTTGCGGAACGGGCGCTTGCGCCGCGGCGGTGGCGGCCGTTTTGAACGGTTATTGCGATAAAAACCAAGAAATAACGGTTACTCTTAAAGGCGGCGAATTAAAAATTACATATACTGACGAAACTGTTTATATGATCGGCG
>CATKAP010000213.1 GCA_949746255.1 uncultured bacterium | reverse complement strand
GAATTTGGATTGGATTTTAACACAGGGCAGTTGACAGGGGAAATTGTGGAAGGAATCGAGGCGATAAAGGTATGGTGCTACCTGGCTTTAAGGGTGGCGCGATACCATTTTTTTATCTGCAGTTGGGACTATGGAAGCGAAATAGAGGATTTATACGGAAAAGGATACAGCGCGGAACACATTGAAAGCGAAGCGGCGCGGATGATTGAAGAATGCTTGCTGGAAAATGATTACATTGATAGCGTGGAAATTTCAGATGCAAATTATAAGGCCGGGCATTTTTCGGCAACAATCACGATAGAAACCATATACGGAGAAAGCGACAGTGACACATACGAGACGGAGGTAGCGTAGATGTATGATGATAAGGACTATGAAACCATATTGGAAGATATGTGCGCACGGGTGAGCGGGAATATTAGCACGGGAGAAGGGACATTGGTGAATTTTGCCCTTGCCTCTGCAGCGGCGGAGTTAGAGGAAATATATAATAACCTGGAAGTGGCGGATTTAAACGGCAGCGCATTGACTTGCGACAGGGAACATTTGATTATTTTTGGAAATGAAAATAATATACCAATAAAAAGCGCGACTGCTGCAATATGGATGGCGCAGTTTAATGTGGATGTGGAAATCGGGGAACGGTTTGAAGCTGGAGAATTGACTTATATCAATATCCAGAAGTTGGAAGAAAAAAGGTATTATCTCAAGTGTGAGACGGTTGGGAAAGCTGGAAATGTAAAACCGGATGAAGAACTGCTGCCGATTGAATTTATCGAAGCATATGAATTTGGAGAATTAATGGAACTAATAGAGGCGGCAGAGGATGACGAAGAAACGGAGGCTTACCGGATAAGATACCTTGCAGAACGCAGACAAGAATATGTGACAAGCGGAAACCGTGCGGATTATAAGAAATTTATAAAGGAGCTGCCGGGGGTGGGAGGAATTAAGCAGGAGCGGGTGACAAAGGATTATAAACGGATTAAGACTTATCTGCTGTCGGCGCTCTGGGGAAAGCCGGGGGAAGATGTGGTGGCGGCCGTGCAGCAGGCCGTAGATCCAATTGGGAGCCAGGGAGACGGGGAAGGAAAGGCCCCGTTTTGGCATGTGGTTGACATTTACCCTGTTAATACAGTGGAAATAAATATGAGCGCAAAATTCGAACTGTCTGCGGGAATAACGTTTGAAATGGTTCAGCCTGGATTGGAAACAGCCGTAAGCAATTACTTTACAGAACTCAATAAAACCTGGGAGGACACAGGGAAAAATGGCCTGGTTGTTCGGACGCTGAAAGTGGCGGACGCAATGGCCGGGGTGGAAGGGGTGGTTGACATCCGGGAGCTGTCCTTAAATGGGGAGGAAGAAAACATAGTGTTGGATCGGAACGCCATTCCGGTAAAGGGGGTGATTGCATATGTTGCTTGATTATTACCCGAAAGTGATAAAACAGATAGAGGAAATAAAAGAGATATGCAAAGCGGAACAGCCGGAATTTGACAATATAAATGAGAAAGCCGATCGGTTGCTTGCGAATATGTTTATCACTACAGCCGATTATCACGGAATAGAAAGGCTGGAAAAAGAATTTGGAATAACGCCTGCGTTGGGAGCGGACATTGAAGAACGCCGCATACAGATATTGGTTCGCGCGGCGAAAAAAAGCCTGAGTTTTAAAGAAGTATTAAGTTTAATGCGGAATTATTCGTCAGAGGTTGGATTAGAGACAGATTACGACAAGGAAGAGTTGAATGTCACCATTGGCGATATGGTGAATAATGTAAGGGAAATTTATAAAACGTTGGATGAAATTTCCGGTCTTAACATTTACATTTATTTTACGCACGCGTCTACGACGATTTTCAGCATGCCGGAACCTGGAAAAACGGTGGAACTGGAAACAACCATACGGGAATGGTTAGGGTATGGAAATCAGCGCATGGAGACAGAACTTAAGACAAGCGTTAATACCATGGAAACATTTCAGGACGCAACTCTGATTAAACAACATGACTTATGGCGTTTGGATGGAAGCGTAAGATTGGATGGAAGCAGGATTCTGGATGCGGAAGAAATAAAGGAGGAAATTTAATGGCAACGAAAGCAGTGACAACGCCTGCGGCGAAGAGAAAAATGTTGCTTGCTAGGGCGGGAAAGCAGGCGTTGCCTCCAATTAGCCAGATGGTTTTTGGAACAGGAGGCGTAACGGATGCAAGAGAGGTTATAGAGCCAGAGGAAGGGCAGCAGGAACTAAAGGCGGAGATTTACCGGAAAGACATTGAAAAGGTGGAAATCATAAATGACACACAGATTAGATACTGCTGCACATTGGAAGAAAATGAGTTAATAGGGGAAGACAT
>CATKAP010000212.1 GCA_949746255.1 uncultured bacterium | reverse complement strand
TGGGTTTAAATAGGTAAAAAGTTTGATTTTGGGGCGTTTTTAGGCTGTTTTCGGCTAAAAATGCCCTTATTTTAATGGTTTTAGTTAATCTCGATTTTTGACGCAAATGCCTTAAAATCCCTCGGTAGAGATACCGTGCAGGTTTAAGTCCGGCCACAAGCATCAAAAAATTTTGTCGCATTTTGTCGAAAGATAAAGTGCGACATTTTTTCTTGTTCTGTTTTGAATAATTCTCTCATATATATTAGGTGGGAGATTTTATCTTATGAAATATAAAAAATTTATATCTGTTTTTGTGGTGTGCTTTATTGTGTTATTAAGTGGTTGCAGAAACGATTTGATTGAAATAGATAAAAGCGAATTTACTAATTATGACTTTAAAACGGCTATGCCGAAAGTTGAATATAAAATTTGTAGTGCAACAGAAGATGTGACAATGTATTTTCCTGTTGTTACGAGCAAGGCAATAACTGGAACGGAATTTGGCGGAGTTGCCTCGAAGTTGCCTTTATCGAAAGATAATATAAAATTAACATTACATTCGTTGCCGCAAAATCAAATAAATTATCTCTACCAAAATAAGTACGTTTCATTTTTGAAATATCAGGTAGACATAGAAAACAAAAATTTATTGCAAGTTAACGATTCCGTAACTCTATGCGATACTACGCTTTGGATATATCATAATTCGGAATTTCAAAAGGTACAAATTGATGAAGACTATTTGCAGATAACGATTGTCGATAACGAGGAGGAAAAGGTTTTGCCCGATTGGAATCGTATTATTGCGAATTTGCGCGCGAATATAGAATTTGAATTAGTAAACAAATAGGATTAGGTAGGCAGTATTTTTATCAACTAAATAAAGCGAAAAAAGTCGACATTTTCTGATGAAACAGAAGCCGTCGGCTTTTCATTATGCAAATAATATGTTATAATCATCAAGCATAGAACAATAAAAGTGAACTATACGAAGCAAGTAAGAGAATATTGCGAAAAGCATGTTAATTCTTTAGTGGATATATCTATTGTTAGGAATAGTGTATTTGCAGATATTCCGTAGCGAATAAACAAAAGTCAATCGGTGATTTTTGTTGAAGCGAGTAGATTTAGAGTTTACCGATAAGATTACAGATATAATTTCTTTACTTAAAATAATCAATTTAAGTTTTAGTATGAAAGGCGCAGATTATTTAACCTGTAAGAGAACAGTTGAGTTGTTGGTATTAGCATACGGCGACGATAATTTTAGAAAGGTAATTAACGCTATTCGATATAGTTATTCAACTAAAGTGAAACTTGATGAACTTTTAACACGGTTGGATATAACGAGTTCATGTTTGAAAATTATCAGGTAATCTAAGGAGAACATTAAAGTGGAGGAAATAAGGAATATCTTAGAAACGGCTATAAATATGTTCAATGAAAATGATGTATATTTGATTGAAAATGATTTAAGCGAGCGTTGCATTTGTAGTAGGCTTGCTCTTTACATACAACAAACACTTATGACATCTCGGTTTAGTGAATATACAGTTGATGTTGAATATAATCGTGGCGCAAAAGGAAAAGATAAGTCGCCAAAAATTTTACATGATAAAAAAATAGTCGTTGATCTTATAGTTCACAAAAGAGGACAATCTGAATATTATGGTTTTGACAATCTTTTTTGTGTGGAGATGAAAAAGTCAAACAGCCGTTATGGATATAATGACGATAAAGCGCGGTTAAAAGATATGACCGATTATGATTACGGATATAACTATAGATCTGGTTATATGGTCATTGCCGACATGAAAAAGAAAATGCTTATAATAGAGTCTGAATTTTTGTTGGATAATATTCAATAGTAAAAATAAAGAAAAACTTATGCGAAAGAAAAAACTCAAAGCATATAGCGGGAGCAAATATTATTTTGGATAGGAAAAAGCACGAAAACCCATATCGCAACGGAGGCGGAAAATGAATAAAAAGATTGTTGAAGTAGTCGCGGCATTGATACGCGATAAAAACAGGTTTTTAATTTGTCAGCGTCCCGCAAATAAAGCAAGGGGGCTGTTGTGGGAATTTGTCGGCGGCAAGTTGGAAAAAGGCGAAACCAAGGAACAGGCACTCATACGCGAATGTGCGGAAGAACTTGCAATAACGGTTGCGCCGCAAGATGTTTTTATGGAAGTTTTTCACGAATACCCCGATATATGCGTGCGTTTAACGTTATTTAACTGCGTTATTGCGCGGGGACAGCCGCAACTTTTGGAACATAACGATATAAAATGGATTACGCCCTCGGAAATTTCCGAATACGAATTCTGCCCTGCCGACGAAAAAATATTGAAGAAAATAATTGAAGAATTTTAACTTGCTTTTTAGTTGAAAAACGCAAGTTTCCGGCATATACTAAACCGTTAAGATTTGCCGTATCAATATATTGCAACGGCAATGTTGCGGCATATTGAGGTATATAAAAGGAGGAAGATATGAAAGTAATTTTTTTGGATATAGACGGTGTGCTGAATTCCCGCATATACGACAGGAAAAGGAATTGGGACGAACAGACGAATATCGACGAAACGCGGCTTCCGCTTTTAAAAAGGATAGTTGACGAAACGGGCGCGAAGATTGTTTTAAGTTCCACCTGGCGCAAGCATTGGGATAAGCAAACCCGAAAGTGCGACGAGGACGGAATTTACATAAACGAAGTGTTTGAAAAATTCGGGATAGAAGTTTACGATAAAACCCCCGATTTGGGTATAGACTATGACCGACCGGACGAAATTAAAGCCTGGTTGCAATCCTCGGAAGAAGACGTTGAAAGTTTTGTTATAATCGACGACTACCGTTACGCCTGGGCGGAACTTTCCGTAAACTTTGTAAAAACCAACCCTAATTTGGGAAGGGGGCTGGAGGAAGAACACGTTATTAACGCCGTGGCAATTTTGAATAAAACTTAATTATATACCGAAACGTAAGTTAAAATGCCGTTTAAAAAGCACGCAATGTTTGCCGAATAATGTAATAAATTATTTTAACAAGTCCCCGCAAAATGTGTTTTACGGGGGCTTGTCTTACGATAAAAGGCGCATATTTTGACGTAAAAAGGGAAAAAAGTAAAAATTTTCATGTAATTTTTCATTTTAATTAATTGCAAAAGGTTGTAATATCAAAAAACGTGTGATATACTTTAACTACCACATTATTTCACAATATTTTTATAATCGGTAAGTATCCGTTCTTTTTACTGGCGGAAAACATCGGTTATTCCCGTGTAATTCGCGGCTTAACACTGAGGCAATATCGCCGAGGTGTATTTTCGGCGAACTTGTTATCGGGGTAGTTTTAACGTTGAAATTTTGTGGTATCCGTAAGGGTACCGCTTTTTTGTTACGCGCGTCCTTTGCGGACGCGCGTTTTTGCGTTTTATAATTCACTTAGTAGAGGTGTGTATTATGATTAAAAACTCGACGAATAAAATTCGGCTTTCCGCAATATTTACATTGTTGGCGAGTTTTTTATGCTGTTTTATTATTGCGTTGGCAAGTTTAACTTTTCCTGCAAACGCAACTTCTGTCGGCGGCACCCGTCTCAACTTCGGTTCCGCGGGTATTACGCGCGCAAACGCAACCGACGTACAAACGCTTATGCGAAGAATAGCGGGTAATAATACCGTTACTACATACGACCAGATGAGCACCGCGCTCGGCACAAACGTTCGTAACTCAACGTATTTCGCTTCGGGCGCCAATCAAACAAATATTTCGCTTGGCGGACTTACCTGGAACATCGCGTATGTTTCCCGCGACAGAAACGACAATGTTATTGCAACGCTCTGGCTTGCGGATACCATAACCGACGACGGACAAAATTCCGTGCAATGGAGTAAATGGGCGCAACAGGGCACGGATTTTGCGTATCCTTCCAATATGTATTCTTCAAGCTTTGTAAGAAGTCAGCTTATGGGTACGCCGTACGTCAAGGAAGCGGGCAACGGATATCTCAGTCAGGGATCTGCCGCAAACGTTTGGCAAACTCTGCGCGATAATTACGGCGCATATATAGTTACCCCCGCGGACGTCGCGTATCAGGAAACGGAATCGGGTGCGGTTTATAACGGCGGCTGGACTGCATTCGCTCCCAACGAATGTTACGGCGTACCCTCAACGGGGGTAGGCGAGTCGCAATTAACTTCGGATTATCTTACGGCAAACCCTAAAGAAGGTTATGCAGATTGGAAATATGATCAACTGTGGGTGCCCTCCGCTTCAGAGTTGGGCAGTATAGGCGGCAAGTCCGGTATATGGGCTACAACTACGGCGATGCGTCAGGGATCGTCGGATTGTTGGACCAGAACTACGAGAACGGCTACAACTACGGGCGTATATTTTGTGAATAGTTCTACGGGTGAAGTCGGTGTCGGTGTAGGTGTCGATACCGTTGCTTCGTCAAGAAGCGTTCGTCCGGCGTTCCACCTCAATTTAAAAAGTGTATACAACAGTGCAAACGCCGTCGGCGAGCTTGTGGACGGAAACACCAAACAAGTTAACGAAACCACGTTAAACGCATTATATGCGGCGGTTAACGCAGGCACGGCGGGCAATTCTTACGAATCGCTTAAAGAAACTTTGGGCAAAGCCGCAAACGGAGTTTTATCTTCCGCCGATATACGCGCCAACAACGGCGGTAACGACGTAAAAGTTACTCTCGGCGGACTTACCTGGTACGTAACTTATTTATCCAAAGATAAAACGGGCAACGTGATTGCCACGCTTTGGCTTTCGGACGTTACCAACGCATACAATCAGAACGGCGTTCAGTTTAATAAATGGACTTCTGAAAAGAGTTCTTACGCTTATCCCGCAAACATGTATTCTTCGAGTTACGCAAGAAATCAGCTTACTGGTACGCAGTACGCGGCTACCGAAGGCGCAAGCGAACTTTCAAGCGGCGCGCCTTCTTATATGTGGCAGAAGTTTACCTCGAATTTCGGTAATTATTTTGTCGCGCCTTCGCAAATTTCATGGCAGGCGAACGAAAGCACGGTTGAAACAAACGCATTTTCTTTCCTTGCTCCCAACGAAGCCTACGGCGTGCCTTCTCAAGGCGGTTGGTATGTAAACGGCGAAATAAATATGAATTATACCGGCAAACCTGGTTATACCGATTGGTCGGACGACTTAATCTGGCTCCCTTCTGTTTCGGAAACGGGCGGGCACGAAGGCGCCGGAGGAATTTGGAATGCGACTGCCGCAATGCGCGGGAATACTTACAACCTTTATTCCGCTACGCGTTCGGGTTACAGCGCAAATCCGGCAAGAAACTACAGAATTAATTCGGCGGGAAGTTTGGTAAACGGCGTTGGAACCAGCACGGCGGCGGCTGTTCGTCCGGCGATTCACTTCAATTTGACGAGAGCGGAGGGGGAAGAACCCGTGCTCGATTTAGCCGAACTCTGGAATTCGGCGGTTCAGGAAAGTTTGGATAACAACGGCGTTACTCCCGTTGAATTCCTTCTTCCCGAAAATTGGTATGCGCGCCCGCACGAAACCTTCGGAACCTCCTTCGGCGAGGGCGTCGGTTTTGACAGCGGCAGACTTTTAGTGCCCGAAAAGGCAAATATAATAATAAGATTAAACGGCAGAAAAATAGACCGTAATTTGTCCGTGCCTCAATCCAAGGGTAACGTTATCGTAATAGACGGCGGTAAACTTGAAATAGTCGACAGAACCACAGGTGAATCGGGCAGTATTACGGGCGGTTACAATAAGGGCGCGGGCGGCGGCGTTCGCGTGGAAAGAGGAGGCGAACTCGTTCTTTCCGGCGGTAGAATTACGGGAAATATTTCCGTTGACAGCGTGGAAGAAACTACCGGCAGCGTAAGCTATTCGGGCGGCGGCGGTATATTCGTTACCGGACAGCAATCGTTTGATACCATTGTAAAATCGCCTACGGTTTCGGCTACGCCCAGCTCGTCGGCGCTGACTTCAAAATTTACATTTAACAGCGGTTATATTTCGGATAATAAATCCGTAAGGCGCGGCGGCGGTATAAACGCGTCGTATAATTCCGAAATCGTTATAAACGGCGGACAGTTTTTGAATAACCGTTTGAGCGGAGAGTCAAGTTGGGGCGGCGCCGGTTACTTTTTACAATCGGACGTAAAAATGTATTCGGGTAAAGTTTCCGGAGGCGCCGCTTATAACGGCGGCGGATTTTACATAAACACCAATTCCGTATTTAATATGTACGGCGGCGAATTCAGCGGCAATACTTCTTCGGGCGTAGGCGGCGGAGTTTCCGTTTTCCAGGCGGAAATGAATATGTACGGCGGTACGGTAAAGGAAAACTCCTCCGACAACGGCGGCGGTATTTGCGTACAGGGCGGAAGTTTGTCTGCGCCTAGCGCTAACGACGGTGCAAGTTTTTATATTGACAACGGCATAGTTACGCGTAATTATGCTTCTACAAACGGCGGAGGAATTTATTTCTTCAATTTAATGGGCGCCGATAAAGACGGTTCCGCCGTTATAGACGGCGGCGTAATCCGCGATAACGAAGCGGGTGCGCGCGGCGGCGGCATATATGTCGGTACTTTGTCCAACGTAGAAATCAGCGATATTGAAATTACCGGAAACAGTGCGGGAACAAACGGCGGCGCTTTCTATATATACCACTCCGAAGTCGTTATAAACGGAGGTAAATTCAACAATAACAGCGCGGAAGCAAGCGGCGGCGCGGGTTATATAAACAACGGTTTGCTTGAAATAAATTACGGCGAATTTCTTAACAATACGTCGGGCAACACGGGCGGCGCGCTTTACGCTTTATATGCCGAAGTAACCCAAATGTACCGTTCGGATTGTACCGTTATTTTAAACGACGGTAAAATTTCCGGCAACACTACGGTAAATTACGGCGGCGGTATATTTGTTTACAACAACGTAAACCTTACTCTGCGCGGCGGTGAAATTTCAAAAAATACCGCAAGAACGGGCGGCGGCGTTTGCGTTTCAAGCGGTGGCACTTTTGAAATGAGAGGCGGCAAAATCGACGGCAACAAAGCGGAATCGGGCGGCGGCTTGCATTTATCCGGTTCAACCGGAACAATATGGGACGGCACTATTAGCAACAATCATATTGAAGGATACGACGAGGCGGCAAACAAAAGAGTTTTCGGCGGCGGCGTATATATAAGCAACAGTGGATCGCTTGTTTTCAACGACGGGTTGATTACAGGAAATTATACCGATGATTCAGGCAGTGCAATTGTAATAGATAATACTGCCAGCTGCACCATGAACGGCGGACTTATTACCGAAAACGTTGCGGAAAGATGGAGCGGCGGCGTTGGCGTTGTCGGTGAATTTACGATGAACGGCGGTACTATTTCCAAAAATATAGCAAAGGTGCACGGCGGCGCCGGCGTAAACGTTGACGGTACGTTTACTATGTACGGCGGAAGAGTAATAGAAAACAAATCCGGCGCGATTACCGGTGGCGGTGTCCGTATTGCCGGCGCGGGACGTATGAATTTGGCGGGCGGTATAATTGCGCGCAACGTCACCTTGAACGGAGATTCAAATAATACCTATGTTTCAGAAGGATCCCCTATTAATATTATCGGAAAATTGCGCGGCGACGGTAATACCACATATATAGGTATAACCAATGTTTCAATGTTGAATAAAGCTTTTACGACGGGTTATAAAACGCATAATCCCAGTATAAGTCCTTTAACTTACTTCTTCTCTGACAATACCGCATACAGAATAACTCAGAATTCTGCGGGAGAAGCCGTGTTGAGTACGGCTGATAGCGTGGAGCGCAGAACTCTTATATGGGAATATTCCACTGACGGCGGCGCAACCTGGCACGATATTAACACAACGTATTTCAGCGTGCCATTTATCGGCGCAGACTACACGGTGCGCGGACGTTATAACAACACCGTGGTTATAAGCGCGCCCACGTCTTCCAGCCTCAGCGACGCTGTAAGTTTGCCTTCTGAGTTCTCGGCTATCGGAAGTTACGGTTATACCGTGGAAAACACCGCGGGAGCAACGGTTATTTACGCTAACCCCACGCTTATATTCGAAATTATAAAAGTTACCTTAGAATGGCAGTATTCAACGGATAACGGCGCAACGTGGCAAGACGTTAAAGATACGGTTATTTATTACACAGGTAAAGAATACAAATTCCGCGCTATGAACCCCGTATCCGGTACGGCTGTCGCGCTTAAAAACGATTTAACTTTAAAGAACGTAGGCAAGAGCGTTTTGGAAATTGCCGACAGCGTTGCGGCAAATTATGAAAACGGCGTTCTGGAATTTGAAATTTTAAGAAGAACGCTTTCGTTCGTATGGGATTTTGACGGCTCTTCGGGAATTAAAGACGGCGCGTATTATTGGAATTACGACGCGGTAAGCCACTCTCCGGTATTCGTCGTTAACGGCATAGACGATAACGAACTTGTCGGTAATATTGGTTTGGAAGCCTATTATACAATTGCGGGCACGGATCAGATACTTTCGGGCGTGCCTGTAAACGCGGGCAGATATACAGTGCACGTAAGATTTTCCGATGACAGCCCGTTCCACGGCGACGACGGAATCGTATTCGTCAACGAAGAACAAACCTATTATATCAATCCTTTAATAATTACCGCGGGCTGGCGTGACGAAACCGACGCGCCCGTAAACGAAGTTTCTTATATCTTTAACGGAAGCAACCGTTCGGTAAGCGCAAGGTTGTACGGCTTGCGTTCGGGCGATAACGTAGAACCCGTTATAGAATATTACCTCAACGGTAAAAAACTTTCTTCCGAACCCGTTAACGTAGGTATTTATACGGCGAGAGTTTCTCTTCCCGAAAATTGCGTTAACTATGTTTTGGGCGATAACTATTCTTGTCAGATGGATATCGTCAAAATGACGGTTACTCCGGCATTTGCCGGCAACGCAAACAATAACAACCAGTTTGTTTGGACGTTCAGCGGCAGCGCGCAGGCGCCCGTAGTTACGTTGTTGGGCGCAAATTCCGCGGAAATACCTTTTACCGTGAAATATGCGGAAGTTCTCGGCGACGGCATGTTCGGCGAATGGTTGGACGAAAAACCCGTCAATGCGGCGAACTACGTGGTAAGGGTGTTTATAACCGACCAAAACTATTCGCTTTCCGGTTCCGACAGACAGTTCCGCATTGCGCCTATGGGTGTTACGGTAAGCTGGAGCGGCAGAACGGAAAACGTTGAGGGCGTTAACGGAACGCGCGGAGAAAGCGGCGCGATCGAGTGGACTTACGACGGTTTGGGACATTACCTTACCGCTACCGCAAGACCCGTTTCTCAGATTATCATAGACGGAAGCACCGTTTCTCTCGACCTTGACGTTACGGGCGAAATTATAAACGAGGCGGGTACCGAAAACGCCACGGCTTCGCTTAAAACCGAACATTCGGTTAACTTCTATTTCGTAGACGAATCGCAGTGCAAACAGGCTTACGGAATAAACAAATTCGTAATCACTTCTGTTAAGTGGGAAAGAACAGTGGACGGTAACGTTATCGTCAACAATTCTTCCGACAGACCGCACTACGTTTACGGAACTGTTACGGGTGCTAACGGTCCCGGTTTCTCGGCAAAAGCTACCGGTATAAATAATACGGTAATAACTCTTGACGAAGTTTATTATTCGGCGCAGTTCGGCGACGGCGAAAATTGGGCGGCAAACAGCGTAAACGGCTATACCGCTTATGCGGATATTCCCGCCGATATCGCGCGCAATTATAAATTTGCGGATAATATTTCTTCCGAAAATAATCATTCTCAAACTTTTATAATCTTCTTTATAGATTCTATTACGGGTGACAAAACTACAATTACGCCTACATGGATAGTTTATAACGACGATTCGCACACTTCGTATAAAACCCTTGCGGAATTTGGCGGTGATAAATTTACGTTTACATACGACGGAACATCGCACAAGATTTATGCGGTTTATATCGAAAGCGGAGCCATTGTTGAAGAACTCGACGTAGTTTACGACGGCGAGGGAGTGGACGCGGGCGCTTACAACGCAAGACTTTTACCCTCCGACAAGTACGATTACAGCGGAAAACGCGATTGCGCGTTCGAAGTGCTTAAACGTAAAATAGTAATAACTTGGACTCAGGGCAAATTCTATTACGATAAAACGGAAAAGAAACCCGTCGCTTCGGTCAGCTATTATGTGGACGGCGGAGAAGGCGAAGCGGTTCCCGCGGCTACCGTTGGATTAACCGTTCAGGGCGCCGTCAACGCGGGACCTCACACCGCTATGGCTTCCGTTAACGCAAATTACGAAATTGTTTCGGGCGCAACGTTCGACTTCGAAATAGGCAGAGTAAGTTTCGGTGCGGACGATATCGATTGGGAAGAAAACGCAACTTTCGTTTACGACGGCAACCAGCACGCACCGAAGGCTACGTTCAAGTCGCCTTACGACGGCGACCTTACGCTCAAAGTTATAGGCAGTTCCTCCGTGGGAACGCATTGGGCGATAGCCGCGCTTGACGATTCCAACCTCTTGCACAACAATTATTATATAAGAAATCCCGAAGACGCAACTTGCGAGTTCAAAATAGTACGGGTTACCGTAACCGACGTTAAATGGTCGTATGAAGAAAACGGCGACGATATTACCGATAATAATCCCGCGGTTTATACGTACAACGGCAAAGTTCAGGGGCCTGTAGCTTACTTTATCGATAACGAAGGCGTTCGCCATAACCTTGAGGTTAACGGCAGAATGACGAACGCGGGCAGTTATGTTGTTTACGTTACGGCCGATTACGATTTCGGCTCGAAGGTTCCTTCTATGTCGTTCGTTATCAATCCCAGACAGCTTTCGGTGGTTTGGAACAATACTTTGGTTGATTACACCGGTTCGGCGCAGTCTCCTAAGGTAACCTTTAACGATTTACTCACGGGAGACCCCGTAACCGACGATTTCGCCGGACAGTATACGCTTAGTTCGTATACGAACGCAGGCGTTTACAACGCGCAGCTTCACTTGACGAACGGCAACTATACGTTTGTGAACGGCAGCGGCGTAAGCAATACTTTAATTCACGAATTTACCATAAGCAAACTCGTTGTTTCGGAAGCGGGCGGGCTCGGTTGGAGCTCGACTGTAAGCTGGGTATACGACGGTGCGGAACATGCGCCCGAACTTGGTTTCAAGGACGGATATACTTATTTGCTCGGCACGGACGAAGTTGAGTTTACGTTTGGTTATAACGGCGTTACATCTTATGCGGGCAGTCACACCGTGACCGCGTACATACTTTCCGCTATGTGGAACGGCCGTGATATTGCCGAAAACTTTATAATAGCCGACGCGATATCTTCGCGCGGTTATACGATAACTTCCCGTCCCGTTACGGTTGATTGGGATTGGACGGGCGCAGAAAAGGACGGAGACGTACATTTCTGGTACTATAACGGCACGGCGCAGGGACCTGCGGCTTATATGCTTGACGACGACGGCAACCGCATTACAGACGGCACCAATCCCATATCGCTTACGGTGTTCGGTAAGGGAATCAACGTTCTGGATCAGGGTTATACCGTAACGGTTAACGCCCCCGAAAATTACGTGTTTGTAATAGACGGCGACGAGGCGACTGTCGCAACGGCACATTATTATATAAGAAAAGCCAACATAACCGTGGTATGGGCGGCGGACGGAGTGGAAAACGAAGATTACACCATAGAAAACGGCGTTTTCGTCTGGACTTACGACGGCAATGAACATGCGCCCAAAGCGTATATTTACGACGCCGACAAACCCGATAACCTGGGCGCGCAGCTTATGGTTACCGGCGGCGCGGTAAACGCGCAGACTTCGGCATATACGGCTTATGCGGCGCAGAATAACGGAAATTACACAATTGTAAGCGGCGCAAGCCAGCAGTTTATAATCCGCGAACTTCCCGTATATATTCTTTGGTACGGAAACAACGGAAGTTTAACCGACTTCGAATGGGAGTACGACGCAAATAACACCGACGGATTCAAACCCGACGCATATCTTGCGGTAAAGGATGAAAACGGCGATCTCGTTCGTTTGAGAGTTGACGGAGAATACGTAAAACTTACTGTAACGGGCGCAATGTCGCAGGTTTGCCAGGGCGACGAAACTTACACGGCTACGGCTGTGGACCTCGTTCCCAACTATACGTTTGCGGCGGACGCGCAGGTTGAACAAGAATTCAAAATAGTTCCCATGGTTCTCACCTCGTTTACGTGGAACGCCAACGGCGCAACCGCCGAACTTGTGGACGGAATTTGGGTTTATACGTTTGTTTACGACGGCACGTTGCTTCAGCCTTTGCCTCAGACTTCGTATCCTTTCGAATTCGTAACAACTGTAAAGCGTGTGAATTCCGACGGAACTCTCGGCGACGTTGTGCTTGCGAGTATAGACGCCGGCACATATCAGCTTGAAACCGCGCCGCAGGACGGAAATTATGCCGTTCCCGCAGGTTCGGCGGTAGTTCGCGTAGTGATTACGCCCCGCGAGGCGCAAGTGCAGTGGAGCGGTTCGGAATTCGTTTACAACGGCTTGCCTCAGGCTCCCGAAGCTTATTATACAGACGTTAACGGCGAAAAAATCGTGTTGAACGTAACGGTTACGGGCGAGCACGTGAACGCGGGCAAATCCTATTCCGCAAAAGCGGAATTCAAGGAAACGGGCGTTACAAACTATACGCTTACTTCCGCAACCAAAACTTACGCGATAACTCAGCGCGAAATTCCCGTTAGCTGGACGTGGTCCTCCGAATGGAATAATAAAACGGTGGAATACGACGGAAAGGAGCATGCTCCCGTACCCGTACCCTCGCTCGGTAACGCTTTTGCGGACGACGTTGCAAACGGTAATCTTACCATAACTTACAGTATAGCCCTTAAAGGTGGCGCTACCCTTTCCGGTCTTACCGCTAAAAACGCGGGCGAATACGTTGTTAAAAACGTGCTCGGCGGCGCTAAGGCGGGCAACTACAAACTTAAAAACGGCGAAGAAACTTTCACTATCTCCCGTAAAGCGCTTACGGTAACTTCGGACGCGCTGACCATTCCGTACGGTTCGCCCGTACCCGTTTATACCGCTACGTTCAGCGGCTTTGTGGCCGGAGAAGAGCAGGAATTCGACCTCAACAATCCTGCAATTTCGGCTAATTGGATAAGTTGCGTATACACAAGCCGCACGGTTCCCGGCCAGTATCCTATAAAATTGAATAAACAGTGGCTTGAAAACAAGCTTTCAAACTATTCGCTTACATTGCAGGAAGTGCTGCTCACCGTTGAAGCGGTAAGCCGTACGGTAATTTGGCAGGGTAAACTGGAAAACGATTTCGGCGCAGAATACGACGGCGTTGCGTATAAACCTACCGCGTTCTACTATAACGACGGAAGCTCTACTCCCATACCTTTGAACGTTGTTTACGCGTCTTACGACGAAACGACGGGCGAGTATACGCGTATAACCGATCCTTCTTACGCGGCAATCGAAGCAGGTACGTACTATGCGCTTGCCGTTGACGCCAACGGTACCGTTCAGTTGCAGAACGCCGGCGTTATGTTCCGGATTCACAAACGCAAAATAACCGTAAATATAAGCTCTGTAGACGGCGATATTTTCGGCAAAGTTTACAAACGCGTGTACGAAACGGGCGACGAAGTGGTAGTAAGCAAATATCTTGTTTGGAATTACGCCGACAAACAACCCGTTCTCCGTCACGATTTGGAAATAGAACTATCGTGCGAATTCTTGTTCGACGAGTACGGATTCGCGCACGCCGGCAAGTACATGATCAGCGGAAGCTGGAACAGCGAAGATTTCGGCAATAATTACGAAGTTATATTTGCAGGCGAAGGCGAGGACGCGGACGGCAACAACGTTTACGGCGTTTATGAAATAGTCAAAGCGGAAATTTCGATAAACAAACGCGACGATATAATGAGCGAGGACGAATTCTTCCTCGGACACGTAAGCGTGGGTAATCCCTGGTATATCCGCCTCGGCGAAACAAGCGAAGTAGACGGTTTGAGAAAGTACACGTTTATAGGTCACAACGGCTATCAGGGCGCGGATATAGTCAACGTTTATTACAGCGATTTGGTATATAACCTCACAACGGAAACCGTTCCCGACCCTTCGGACGAAGCGGCAAACGCTTATCAGTCCGTGCGCCGCGGTATAAGCAAAGTCGGAAGATACGCAATAAACTATAAAATAGAAATACCCAACCATGAAACGCTTTACGGCACGTGGCGCGTGCTCATTCTTCCCGAGGATCAGGTTGCGAGAATAATATTCTCCAAAGATTTCGAGATAGAGTACGGTAAAAACGTTCCCGAAAACTTTGCAACGTATTTGCTTGACGAAGGTTATATAACCGTTGAAACTATCGGCGTCGACGAATACCGCCACTATGCAACGGCATACGTTTCAGACGGCAAGGGCAACAGAGTTAATTCCTTTACGGGTGTTGGCAGATACACAATCGAAGTGGAAATAAACATGCCCGCAGGCAGCACTACGGAATATCATATTTCCTACCACGCGATAAATCAGCTTGACGATACCAACGTGGGAAGATACGTAATAACTCCTAAAAAACTTGTCGTAGAATGGGGAGTTGAAGCAAGTTACGACTATCAGGCGGGCGTAATACATATGCCTTCGCCCAACGTGTTCGGATGGGTAACGGCTAATACGCTTAATATCGGCGCCGAGCAGATAAAGACCAAAGGCACCGGTACCGAATACGAATATTCGGCGTTCAGAATAATGGATAACGGACAGGAAGTTACTATTCTTGTTGCGGCAAGCGGAAACTTCACCGACGAGGGCGGGCATACGCTCAGAATGTATGTGGAAAATTCCAATTACGAAATTTCCGATACAAACGACGTTACCGTTGTAACTATCATAGACAGAACGGAAATTCCGCCTACGCTTACGGAAGGACTTCCCGGATGGCTGTTATGGGTGCTTATAGCGGCGGGCGCGCTGTTGCTGATATTGATAATTATAATATTGGTTCTCGCGTCAAGGCGCAATAAAGGCGGTTTAACCATATTCGGCGGCTACGACGAAGGTTTCGGCGACGATACCGACGAGTATTCCGACGATTTGGGAGACGGGGAATAAAAGAGTTTCTCTGGTAATTCGTATGAATTACGTCTGTGTTACTCGGCTTACGGCTTAGCATAATTGTCTGCGCGCCTTATTACAAAAACATTTTATAATAAGGCGCAAAACGTTAGCCGGTCATGATAATTTGTAAATTAACAAATTAACCACATTTGTATAAAGTGAGGTAAAAAATATGAATATAAGAACAAAATATTTAAAAAACGCAAAATTAGGCGCAATTCTCACACTGTGTCTTACTTTTATTTGTTGCCTGTGCGTTGCCTTTACGGGTCTTTTCGGATTTAACAATAAATCCGCTGAAGCCAAGGGTCACGGTAACTATATTGATTTGGATACCGAAAACAACGGTATCAGTTTAAAAGGTATAGGTCAGCTAATTAATTTCCTTGGCGGCAATGAAACTTTGACTTATCAAGAATTGTCCGATTATTTAGCGGTTTCGCTTTCAACGCAACAATATTCAAATACGCGTGTACAACTCGGCGGTTTGGAATGGAACGTTGTTATGACAAGTAAAATTAATAAGGATAGTTATACGGGCGGCGGGGCCAGGGACGACATTATCGTTACATTATGGCTTTCTGACGCTATCCAAACGGACGGACAAAATGCCGTGCAGTGGAATAAATGGTCGGAAAAGACCACCAATCACGCTTATCCTTCAAGCATGTATTCTTCAAGTTACATAAGAAGTCAGCTTGTCGGCTCGTCTTATGCCGCTACTGCGGGTGCAACTACGCTTACAGCGGGAGCGGCGGCTCCCGTCTGGTCTGATTTTATAGCAAAATACGGCAGTTATATCGAAACTCCCGCCAGCACTACAAGACAAGAAACGCAAAATTCAACAAATATAGGTTATAGCGCTTATTATAGCCCTAACGAATGTTGGGGAGATCCTCTCGGTAATAATACTTGGTATACCTCCGGTAGTGATGTAAATATGGATTTTACTTCAAAGTCTGGGTATACTGATTGGAAAAACGATAAGCTTTGGATTCCGAGTTTGCGTGAAACAGGTATGACGGAAAATTCAGTCGGTTTGTGGGTGACAAGCAAACACAGCAGAAGCACTTCCACAGGTGAAAGTACTTGGTTGCGTTCGTCTGGCGTTGGAGTTTACGGTACGGGCGCTTCCAGCGTTTTAGCTTTACAAGCCGGCGGAGACTATTACGATGGAACAGTGCGTGTTACGGAAGAAATGGCGGTTCGTCCCGCGTTTCACTTAAATTTAAAGAAGGCATGGCAAGCGGCGGAAACGCAGACTATCGACCTCGGAGATAACGGCAATTTCAATAAAGACGGACTTTCTGAACTTTATACCGCTATAGGCGGTCAGGGAGTTTCATCCTACGCGGATCTTAGCAGAACAATCGGTTATTTAGGTTCTGTAGACGCTACGTCGATAGGAACAAAAGTAGTATTGAACGGTTTAGAATGGAACGTTGTTTACGGTTCCAAAACAAAGGACGGCAGAGTTATAGCCACCCTTTGGCTTGACGACGTATGTTTTACCGACGGGCAGAATGCCGTGCAATGGAATAAATGGTCGGCGAACAACACTTCATACAGTTATCCTTCGAATATGTATTCTTCCAGTTACATAAGAAGTCAGCTTATGGGCACTTCTTATGCGGCTACCATGGGGGCGACTACGCTTACCGCGGGAACGGCGGCTCCCGTTTGGAAAGATTTGCGCGATAAATACGGCGCGTATATGGTAGCTCCCGCAAACGTTGCCTGGCAGCAGGATGGTTTAAGCAGCGTAACTTTATTAGGCGGAGCGAATTTAAATCCCAACGACGCTTACGGTACGCCTGCCGAGGGAACCTGGTATAACAAAAACGGCGTAAATATGAACTTTACAAGCAAAGTAGGATATACAAGCTGGCAAAACGATATTCTTTGGGCGCCCGCAAGTACTGAAACGGGAACTACAACGGCTATTAGCGGGTTTTGGAATCTTCCGGGCAGTATGAGAAAATCCAATTTATCGTCATGGTTACGTTCGGGAAGAAATTACAGAGCTGATCACGTTTATTTTTTGAAACAGAATGGAAGTTTGGACGTAGACAATGAAACTCTTTTGGTAGCTACTAATTCCTATGCCGTTCGTCCTGCGTTCCATTTGGATTTGGCTGCGGCTTCCAACGAGGTTAATTTAAGCACGGACGATAACAATATCGGCGATATTTATAACGATACAAAGGGCGCGCCCAATGCAAGCACGCTAACGGCGTTTTATTCGGCGGTAATGGAAAACGGTTCCACATATTCGGCGCTTAATCAGTATTTGAGAAGTAACGGAGAACTTTCGTCCGAGGATATCCGTAAAAATAATGACGGCGCAAACATAATGCTTAACCTAGGCGGAATGGAATGGGACGTTACCTATCTTTCCAAAACGCGTTCGGGCGATATAATAGCCACGCTTTGGCTTGAGGATATTCCCGCAGGGCAGGAAAAAGTATCGTTTAATAATTCTGCAAACGCTTCAACCAGTTATAGTTTTCCTTCGAATATGTATTCCACAAGTATGGCGCGCGCTTATATTAGCGGTACGTCGTATCCGGAGAATTACGATTCGACAACGTTGACGGACGGCTCTTCGCTGCAACAAGAGATATGGAAAACTCTTATTGAAAAATATTCTCAGTATATGGTTGCGCCCATAAATGTAGAATGGCAGGAAAACCAAAGTGCGCAGGATATTTTAAGTTGGATGTTTAACCTTCCCAATGAAGCGTACGGTACTCCCAGCGGCGGTTATTTTTACTCTAATAATACTGTCAATATGGATTATTCGTTCAAACAAGGCTACAACGACTGGGCGAACGACCTTTTATGGCTTCCTTCATTTTCTGAAACGGGTACAGGTACCGAAGGGGGTATTTGGAAAACCAACTTAGAACAGCGTTCGTTTAACGGACAAAAAAACGATTATATTTATGTTAGATCCGGAAGAGGATGGAGTGCGAACGGCCCTCATCTTTTAGGGCATACGGGCAGTATTAACGTAACAAGTAGTACGTCAAAGTATTATTTACGCCCCGCAATGCACCTTAACATTACCAAACTTGCCAAGGAAGCAAAAGACAGTTATTTTACAAACGACAATTCAGCAATAATAAACGAATGGAACGCGGCGGTACAGCAAAGCCTTACAAACCGCGGTTCGGCTGTCACGGTTAAACTTACCCGCGACTGGCTTGCTATGCCCGACGAAACTTTTACAACTTCGTTCGGTACGGGCGTGGGATTCTATAACGGAAGTATATGTGTTCCCAAGGGCGCTAACATAATTTTGGATTTAAACGGATATCGGATAGACAGAAATCTGTTAAACGTTGAAAACGGGCTTCCCGACGGACGATGCATAACCTTATTCGGCGACTTTACTTTGAACGACAGCTTCGGCGGCGGCGCGATTACGGGCGGCAATGCGGCAAAAGAAGCCGGTGCGGGTAAGGGTCCTACCCGTGTAGGCGGCGGCGTATGTGTCGGCGGCGGCGCTAAATTTATAATGAACGGCGGTAACATAGCCGGAAATATAGCGTTCAATGCGGGCGTTTATGTAAACGGGTCCGGTACGAAATTTATAATGAACGGCGGAGTTATTGCCAATAACAAATGTTATCAAAACGGTTCGGCTATCTTTGTGTCCGGTGGCGGGCTTGTCGAAATTAACGAAGGTGAAATTTCATTCAATATGGCTGGAATAAGCTCCGGCGGTTCTGCGGTTATAGCTTACGCCGGCGGTTCTATTGTAATGAACGGCGGTATCATATGCTATAACAGAGACCGCGTGGCTAATTCTCACGGCGGCGGCGTGCGTGTTGACGCTGACGGAAACACAATTATAAGTAGTTTTATAATGAACGGCGGTGAAATTTCTTACAATCAAACCCTTCGTGGAGGCGGATTGGCGGCTATTAATCACGCTTACGTCGTAATAAACGGCGGAAAAATAAATAAAAACATTTCCGATTCTCACGGCGGAGGAATATCTTTAGCCAACGGCACGTTTATAATGACGGGCGGTTCTGTGCTGAATAATTTGTCGAGTGTTAACAATGGCGGCGGAATTTATTCATACGGGGCTACGATTACGTTGTCGGGCGGCGAAATTATTGGTAACACCGCTAAGCAATTCGGCGGCGGCGTGGCTATGGAGGGCGGCTCGATTGTAATAGACGGCGGAAAAATTTCGGGGAATAAAGCTTATATTGCCGGCGGCTTAGACAGTAGGGCTGCCACGGTTACAATGAGCGGCGGTGTAATTTCAGAGAACACATGCGAATTAGACGTGGGCGGATTATTCGTTCATAACGAAGGTTCAGTGTTTACAATGAACGGCGGCGCTATACGCAATAACGTTTCTCCCGGAACAGGCGGCGGTTTTGCCGTTACTAACGGTACGTTTAATATGAACGGCGGTATAATTACGGGTAATATCAGCGGAAACGAATACGGCGGCGGAGGGCATCTTGCGGGAACCACGCAAATGAATCTTACCGGCGGCGTGATAATCGATAATTTCTACGATAAATTAAATACAACAAGCGGTAACAGAGTAAAGGAACATAACGACGTGTATGTCGGCGACTTAGCCAACGACGCTAAAATAGTTATTAAAAAGGTTTTATCTTCCTCAACAAGAATAGGCGTCACCTCTAAAAGCGGTTATATAGTTACAAAAGGCTACGCGGCGTACGGACATACTTTTGCAAACGCAGGCAAATATTTTACATGCAATTACGGCTCTTTTGTTGACGCGAGCGGGGAATTAAAGGTCAACGGAACCAGCAGCAACAGTGTCGGACGCCGTATAAGTTGGCAATATAACGACGGCGGTCAAACCATTCCGTTCGGGGATGCTTCTTATATTTCGGTAGTTCACGAAGAAGGTAAAAGCTATACGATTTCGAATGCGAATTCCACACCTTTCGCCATAGCGGACGAAACGGGCAGACCGGTAACCGCATTGAATAAAGTAGGCAAATATTACATAAATGCAACTAGCTCCGGCGTTGCCGATAATCCTGCCGTGGTATTTGAAATACTTCCGGAAAATATAAGTATCGCCGAAATTTCGGTAGGAAACGTAATTTACGACGGTACGGCTCAGATTCCCAAAGTCACCGTAACGTTAAACGGGGTTATTTTGGAAGAAGGCAAAGATTATACGGTTTCGGCTTCCAACAACGTAAACGCGGGTACGGCTAAAATTTACGTAAACGGTATCGGAAATTATACCGGATTAGCTACCGCGGAGTTTGAAATAGAACAGAGAAATTTAAACGTGCGCTGGGGCGATCTGGCTGTAGAGTTCAACGGCGAAACCCGCGGTGTTACCGTTCTTCCCGAAGGGTTGGTCGGAAACGACGTGGTTGAAGTTATATTAACTTATACCGACGGAGACGACAATTACGTCGCCGCTCCCGTAAACGCGGGAATATATAACGTTTACGTAACGCTTGCGGGAAATCACAATTACCGCCTTGCAAGCGGCATAGGCGTAATTACGGTGGAAACGTTTACTATCGTGCCGCGAACGGTTGAAGCGCAATTGGAGAAGAGCGAAAGCGTTTACGACGGCAACGCGCATACCGTAACCGTATATTTCACCGACATGGCGGGCAACAGGCAACAGCTTGTTTATACCATTTCTTCTGCAAATCTTGTGGACGGAAATATAGTTAACCCCGGCGCTTATACTCTTGAAATTTCCGAGTATTCCTCGGATAGAAATTACCGCGTTTCCTCGGCTACGCGCACGCTTACTTATACGGTTAACCGCGCCGAAGCCGAATGGAGCTGGGATGAGAATTCGCTCAACGTAGTTTACAGCGGTTCGGCAAACGTTCCCGTGCTCAACGTTACGGGTGCGGACGGTACTACGGAATACGAATTCTATGTAGGCGAGCAGAAAGTTACCGAAGCGATAAACGCCGGTAAATATATTGTGCACGCAAAACTTAACAGCAGTAATTACGTGCTTAAAGGTTCGGAAAACGGTTACATAACCGCTGAATTCACGGTAAACAAAGCAGACCTTACGGTTAATCTTGCTCCTTCGCTTGTGTACAACGGCGAAGCGCAGAATCCCGTTACGGATACGCTTGATTCCAATTTCAAAGCGGAATATGCCGCGGTTACGGGCGGAACAACAAGAGAATATTCTTCAAACGCTCCGGTAAACGCCGGCAACTATATACTCAAAATTACCGATACGGAAGGCAACTACAACGTTTATGAAGGAACGTTCACCATAGAGCGCGCTTCCGTTACGGCGGTTTGGTCGGCAGACCCCTCCGCAATTTTTGCGGACGGTTCGTTCGTATGGCTTTACGACGGTAAACAGCACGCGCCTGAGGCTACCGTTCACGGGCTTAATCGCGCCGAACTCGAAGTTACCGTTACGGGCGGACAGACAAACAATACCGGTTCAGGTACGGCTACGGCGAGAGCGTTGATTTCCGACGATAATTACACTCTTTCCAACGCTACTCAGACGTTTAAAATCTTACAGAGCCGCGTTAACGCTATAAAGTGGTTCGAGAGCGACGGCAAAGAGGTTGAGGGCAACCCCAGCTATCAGTACATATCGGTTTACGGCAAAGACGGTCCCGGACTCGTCGCTTACGGCGTTTTGGAAGCACGCACCGCTTCCGCATGGACTGGCAGCTCCGAATTGCTTATTTTGCTCGACGTAACTTATTCCACCTCGGACGGAAAAATTCCTTCCTCGGGATATTGGGATTACAGCACGGAAGGCGTAAGCTACACGGCTACGGCAAGTCTTAAATCTTCCGATAAGGCGAACACAAACTGCGCGTTCCTTAACGGAATCACGGGCGAAGCTTTGCAGCTCGACTTTACGGTTACGGATCTTGTTATCGTAAACGATACAGTTACCGTTTATTGGGTAATCGAAAACGAGGACGGCACGCACACAGTGCTTAACGGCGCGACTCCTGTCGCCGCAGTATTCACGTACAACGGCGAAGCCCAGGCTCCCATGGCTATTATACCCGGCGACGGTTACGATCCCGCCGCACCGCAGGCAAGTAAATATACAGTGCTTAACGTAGGCGGCGCAAGAACGGACGCGGGCAAATACAGCGCGTTTATAACTTCTACGGAATACAACGTGGCTAAAGAGGACGGCGCGTTTGCGTATACCATTACGCCCGTGGTTCTCGACAGCATAGAATGGACGGGAAACTCTGCTGACGGCAAGTTCGAATGGGAATACAACGGCACGATGCAGGGTCCTTCGGCGCAAGGCGTTGCGGGAGGCAAGAGCTGGAACCTCGGCGTTTCAGGCGCTATCAACGCGGGCACTTATACCGCTACGGCCTATGCGGATAAAAACTTTACTTTTGCCGCAGGCTGCGAAGTTACTCATCAATACACTATTAAAAAATTAAATATCAACGATTACGTTACTTGGTCTGCCAACGGCGGAACTATTAAAACGGACGGCGACGGCACTTATTACGAATACACCCTTTCGGCAAGCAATCCCACCGCTAAATACGGTCCTTCGGCTTCGTTCAGCTTAACCTTAAACGGCGCGGTTGTCAGCGGCGATATGAACGTGATCGGAAAGGCTTCCCGCGAGGGCTCCTACCGCGCGTATGCGTTCGTTCCCTCCGATTTCGAATTTGCAAATTTTGCCGTTTCGGAAGTGTTTGCGGAATTCAGAATCGTTCGCAGCGAACTTCCCGAAGTTCATTGGGCGTTAGGTATGGACGGCGACGATATCGGCGCGGAAGAGACGGGCAACATCGTGTACGTTTACAACGGTTCCGTTTTCTGTCCCGTAGCGTACTTTATTAACGACGACGGCGAAAAAGTAAGGCTTACCGTGTACGGTTCGGGCACGAATGCGGGCGCGTATGAAGCGGTTATAAACGACAGCGTGAATTCGTTTGCTAACGGAACGGTTAAAAAGTTTACCGTTCAGCCCCGCGCGGTAAGCGTTGCGCTCGACGAAAGCGCTACTTATACTTACAACGGTGAAATTATAATTCCGAAAATTACTTTCACTCCCGCGGACGGCTTGGCGCTTGCGCTCGGCGAAAACGATTATGTTGTTTCCGGCGCAACCGATTCCGGCACGCACAGCGCAACCGTAAAACTTACTAACGGCAACTATGTCATAGACGGCGCGGATACGGTTACCTTCGTTATCGAAAAGCAGGAAATCGTTATTACCTGGGGCACGGATACAAGCTGGTCTTACGACGGAAAGCAACACGTTCCCGCAGTAACAAGAGCTACTATAAACGGCGCGACTATTACGCTTGCCGATTACGGTATTTCGGTTATCGGCGCGGAAAGCGGCGTGGGCGTTTATACGGCGCGCGTCGTAATCGGCAATTCCAATTACTCCGTTACCAATTCCGAAAAGGAATTCAGCATAGTTAAGTTCGAAATTACCGTTAATTGGGAAGGTAACGCGGACAGAGACGGCGAATTCGAATGGAGTTACGACGGCGTTAACGCGTTTAAACCTTCAGCAAGCTTCACCGATTGGAACGGCGATACGCAATCCCTTTTGGTAGTGGGCGGCGCGGTTGACGCGGGCACATATACCGCGACGGCGATAGCTCCCGAAAACTGCACGTTTAAATTTACTTCAGGCGAACATGCCGGAACGCATACCTTCAATGTTGTACAAAGCGAAATAACCGAAATAGAATGGGTTGTCGAAGGTTATGTTTCTTTGGAGGACGGTGTTTATACCTTCGATTACAGCGGAAATATTCCTTCCGTTAAGGCGTACGCGGTCAGAAGCGACGGCGAAAACAAGACGAGGGTTTCCGAACTTTCCATAACCGGCGTAGGAAGCGAAGCGGGCGAATATACCGCGGTTGCCGCGCCTGCAAATTCGGCAAACAGCGCGTTTGCTCCCGATATAGTTCCCGAAATAAAAGTGGTTATTAAGCCTTTGGAAGTTACCGTGGAATGGGAAGCCGACGACGACACTTTACCCGTAGGGTTAACCTATACATGGGAATACGACGGCAAAGCGCATACTCTTACGGCGACCTTTACGGGCGTTAACGGAGAAGTGTTCAACGTGCCCGTAAGCGGAGGTAAGGTAACGGCGGTAAGCGGCGACGCTTATATTGCGAGAGCGGAGGATGTCTTTAACAACTATGATTTTGACAGTTTCAGATATATCCGCATCAATTCCGCAGAACTTACGGTAACTTGGACGGGCGGCACGCTCAACGACGACGGCGCGTACGAATTCGAGTATAACGGAAAAGCGCAAATGCCTGTCGGTACGGCGGACGCGGAGGTTAACTTCGCTTATACGGTTACCGACGGCGAGGGCAAACCTGTTAACGCGATAATAAACGCCGGCACGTATAACGTTACCGCAAAACTTATAAGAAACAATAACTACACGTTGGTCGCGGACAGCGCAACGGTAAAGGTTGTAGTCGTTCCCAAAAAGGTAAGCGTACAGTGGGGTAAAACCACGCTGGAATACACCGGCTCGGCAATTGCTCCCGTTGCTTGGTATACAGACACAAATAAACAGTCTGTCGCGCTTACAGTGACCGGCGCGACGACCGACGTAGGCGAAGATTATACGGCGGTTGCAACAATTACCGATAAAAACTACGTGTTTACCGACGGAACTACCACGGCTTCGGTTACGTTCTCCATAGAAAAGACCACTACCGACGAATTCGAGTGGAATTTCGAAGATAACAAATGGCAGGCTACTGTACCTCCTCAAACCGGAGGCGACGGCGACGAACAGCCGGAAGTTACCGAATAAAGGAAAAAAACCAATATAAAAAATCCACCCGTTCGCGGGTGGATTTTTATAGATAAAATTCGGATATTGACAAAAAATTATTTTGCATATATAATTAGTTCATTAACTATGTAAACTAAGTGTATTAAATCCTTAAACGGAGGTCGTATGAAAATCGGTATTCTCGAAGACGAAAAGGAAGTTTCCGATAAGATAAAAAGTTACGTGCAAAAGTTTTTCGACTTGCGCGGCGAAAACGTCCAGATATTTTCATATTCCGACGCCTATACGCTGATAGAAAATTATCACGCCGATTTCGACGTGATGTTCATGGATATTCAGATGAATTTAATGAACGGTATGGAAGCCGCCGTTCGCATAAGACAAATCGACCCGCGCGTTTTAATTGTTTTTGTGACCAATCTTGCGCAATACGCCGTTGAAGGTTATGCCGTAAACGCTTTCGATTTCATTTTAAAACCTGTGGATTATAACGGCTTTGCAATGAAACTTGAAAGGATTTGCAAAGAATTGAATCATAGAAAACCCGGCGAATTTATAAACGTAAAAACCAAAAACGGAATTGCGCGGTTAAACGTTTCGGATATAGCTTACGTTGAAGTTAAAACTCACGACGTTATTTACCACGCGGGCGGGGAGGTTTACGTTGCCCGCGGCACGCTTAAAAGCGTTACGCAGGAACTTGATAAATATTATTTTTCACTGTGCAACAGTTGCTATCTCGTTAATCTCGCTTACGTCAGAAAAGTTAACAAGACAGTTATTTTAAGCACGGGAGACGAGCTTTTCGTAAGTCAGGGTAAACGTAAACAGTTTATGTCGGAACTTGCTAAGTATATAGGCGATACCATATAATGGAAACTTTTATTTCACTGTTAATGACGCCGCTGATGGCGGCGGAAATCCTGACCGCCGAATTTATTGTCGCAAGATTTTTTAAACGGAAGCATTATTTTTACCTTCGGTTTTTCGGCAGCGCGGCGGTATGCATATTTTTAACCGTTTGGATTGAACTGATGTATTTCATAATAACGGGAACTCATTTCAATTACGGCGTACCGTCCGATACGGAAGGAATTATTTTTAAAATATTTTATTATATCGTAATTTTCGGCATGACGATATTTTGCGTGTGGTTCAGTTACGATCAGTCGTTTATAGTAGTGTTGGTGTGCGCGTCCACCGGATATGCTATACAGTATTTGGCTTACAGTATAGGCACGCTTTTCGCTCCTTTAACGGCTATGCTGTCGGAACCGTACAATTATGTAACGGATACCGCGGTATGGATATTGACGAGGGTTACGGTTTATCTTGTTTTATTCTATTTGCTTCGGCAAAGGAAGTTTGACGACGAATGTTACCACGGCAATAACAAAAATAAAGTTATTTTATGTCTTTTGGTGGTAGTGGTATTTATTTGTCTTTCGAGGCTTTCCAACGACGACCCCGACCGTTCGGAATTTGCTAAGATAGCGGAACCTTTGTACGCCGTATTTTGCAGCGGCTTGATTATAGCCGTTCAGTTGAACATCGCAAAAAACGACGTAATTACAAAAGAGTATCTCGACGTAAAGGAACTGTTGCATCAGGAACGCGAACAATTTTTAATGACTAAAGAAAATATACAAATTATCAACGAAAAATGCCATGACTTGAAACATCAGCTCGCGGTATTACGGGAGGACAAGTCGGGAAAGTATATTTCCGAAATAGAAAAAGCCGTAATGATTTACGACTCCACCGTTAAGACGGGCAGCGCGGTTTTGGATACGTTGCTAACGGAAAAAAAACTTCAATGCGAATCTAAAAACATAAAGCTAACAATGGTGGTCAACGGCAAATTATTGGAATTTATGGACGAAATGGAAGTTTATTCGTTGTTCGGCAACGCGCTTTCCAACGCCATTGACAGCGTTTCCGCGCTGCCGCAGGAAAATATGCGGCATATTGCGCTCAAAGTTACGCAAATAGGCGGTATGTGTTCCATTCACGTTGAAAACCCGTATGACGGCGACGTGGTTTTTTCGGGAGATTTGCCAGAAACCACCAAAGATAAAAATTATCACGGCTTCGGAATGAAAAGTATGAACCGAATAGTAAATTCTTACGGAGGAGTTATGACCGTTACGGCAGAGAACGGACTTTTCACGTTGGATATTTTGCTTCCCGTCGAATCGGAAAACAACTGAATATATAAAATATTTTAAAAACGGCACCTTGAATGGTGCCGTTTTTTTGTTGAGTTATGACATTTTTGGATTGAATTTAAAATTATGTGGTAAACTAACGGCGAAAGTGACGGGAACGGGATTCCCGATTTGAATAAGGAGAAAATGATGCCTGATAAGGAAAAAAAGGTAACGGTAAAAAGAAAATTTACCAATACTCAGCTTATTGCGCTGAATACGCCGTTTATGGCGCTTATCGCAATAATTATGGCTGCGCTTATAGTAGCTTCGTGCATGTTTGCCGATACTATAAGTTTGTTTTTATACGGGGTCGGCGATTCTAAAGGCGACCCGCAGACTTTGGCTGACGGCGCCGCTCTTTGCGAGGAGATAACGGAAGAGGGTACCGTACTTTTAAAAAACGAAGATAACGCTCTTCCCCTTTCCGAGGAAGAGGCGGAAAAAGTAAACGTATTCGGCTGGGCGGCTTACGACTGGATGACAAGTACCTTCGGTTCGGGTTTTTCCAACACTTCGCTTGATAAAATCAAGCTTTTTCCCGCTCTTAAAGCGGCGGGTATAGAGTACAATACCACTCTTTTCAATATGTATAAAGACTTTTATTCGGCTACTACCATAGGCAGCAGAGATTGGGGTAAAAAGGATTGGACCGAATACAGGGGCGACGTGGACGTAGGCACCACCAAAAAGTTTATTCTTCACGAGCCGGGCGAAACGTTTTACACCGACGCCGTTATCAACGAAGCGAAAGCTTTCTCTGACGTAGCGTTGGTCGTTATAGGCAGAACGGGCGGCGAAGCGGCGGACCTCAGATTCGAACAGGTAAAACAGGTTCAGATAAACGGCAGCAACAGCACCACTACCGACGGTTCCCGTTCATACCTTGAAATTTCCACGGAAGAAGAGCAGATGATTGCCGCGGCTAAAAAGGCTTGCGACAAAGTTATAGTTATTCTCAATACAAGCAACACCATGGAGCTTGGATTCGTTGACGACGAAGGAATAGACGCCGCTCTTTTGGTAGGTCTTACGGGGCTTACGGGAGTGAACGCGGTTGTGGACGTTCTCAGAGGCAAAGACGAGGACGGCAGAGCCGTTACTCCTTCGGGCAGAACTGCGGATACCTATGCTTATGATATTTCAACCGCTCCTTCCTCGGTTAATTCGGGTTACGGCGGCGCGGTTAAATATACGGGACTTTCTACTTCCAACAATTACAGCAAAAACTATTACGACGCTTATGTGGATTATCACGAGGGCATTTATGTCGGTTACCGTTATTACGAAACGGCGGCCGAGGACGGTTTCATAGATTACGACGCAACCGTACAATATCCTTTCGGTTACGGACTTTCCTATACTTCGTTCGAATGGGAAGTGGAAGCGGCGCTCATAAACGGCAGACCGCAGAACTTGAACGCGAAAACAACGCTCGGCAAAAACGATAAAATAGAAATTTACGTCAACGTAAAAAATACGGGAAGCAGAGCGGGAAAAGAAGTTGTGCAACTTTATTACAGCGCGCCTTATATAAGCGGTGAAATAGAAAAATCTTCCGTGGTTTTGGGCGACTTTGCAAAGACGGACGTGATAGAACCCAACGAAACCAAGCAGGTTAAATTGGAAATTACCGTTCAAAGTATGGCTTCTTACGACTGTTACGACGCAAATAAAAACTCTCATACGGGCTACGAACTCGACGGCGGAAATTATTACCTTCGTTTAATGAAAAACTCGCATGATCCAGCGGATATGGCGGCGAACGCGAAGAGCGTTCTGGAATACGAAATTCCTTCCGAAGGTTACGATTACGATAAGGACGAAAAAACGGGCAAACCCGTTGAAAACCGCTTTACCGGCAACGACACCATAGACGGCTATCCTATCGACGGAAGCAAGGAAACAACTCCGGTAACTTATTTGTCGAGAGCTAACTTCGGCGGAACTTTCCCCAAAAACAAAATAATCCGTACGATAAACGCCGAAGCCGATCAAATAGCGAGAGCGCAGGCTCCCACCGAAAAACAGTTGGAAGCTACCGGTTACGCCAACGTTTCCAAACCTCTTACTTCCAACGTTAAAACCTACACGGTAGACGATTTAATGGACGCGGAGGACTACGAAGATCCTATATTTGATACTATCGTTACTCAATTATCGGTTTCCGAATTGTTCGAACTGATAAGAAACGGATATTTCAAAACGGCCAAACTCGACAGTATAGAAAAACCCGTATTTGTGGATTTGGACGGACCTCTCGGTCTCAACACCCGCGTTACGAGCAACACTACAAATCAGTTTGTAGCGTATCCGAGCGGAACGCTCATAGCGCAGACTTTCAACACCGACCTTGCGTATGCGCTGGGACTCAGCGTAGGTAAAGAGGCGAGGGGAAGCGATTTGGGTATTCGCGGCTGGTACGGCCCCGGTGCAAATATTCACCGTAATCCTTACGGCGGAAGAAATGCGGAATACTACTCCGAAGACGCTTATCTTTCCGGTAAATTTACCGCGGAAACGGTAAGAGGCGCAAAAAACGCCGGTTTGTATTGCTATATCAAACACTTTGTCGCAAACGACAGCGAATCTCTCCGTGAAGGATTGTATACGTTCATGACGGAACAAACTTTCCGCGAAATATATTTAAAACCTTTTGAAATGGCTGTAAAAGACGGCGGTTCCAACGCTCTTATGACAAGTATGAACAGAATCGGAGCGGTATGGGTAGGAGCAAGCAGAGCGCTTTGCACCGATATTCTTAAAAATGAATGGGGCTTCAACGGTACGCTCGTCACCGACTGGGTTGACGTTCGCAGCTGGAATGAGACCACACCGCTTTATATGTGCGTTTACAAGGGCATATGGGCTGGCAACAGCACATGGCTTAACAATACCGACGCGCAGAAGATGTTCAGCGACGGACAGTTTGCCGATAACAACGCGTTTGTAAAACTTGCGCAGAACGTTGCGCACGACGTGCTTTGGACTCTTACCGATACTAATCAGGTATATGCGGCCTACGACCCCGAAGCCGACACATCTTTAAGTAAAGGCGGGTTCACTTACAACCGTACATGGGTTGTTTACGTGGTCTTGGTCGAAGCGGCGCTTGCCGCCGGAATAGGCGTTATGGCGTTCTTCCTCGTCAAGAAAATAAAGCGTAATAACAAATTGCAGGGCAAAGGCGAAACGGTATATTTATACGAAGAGTAACTCATATTGAAAAAAAGGGGTTTTACTTTCCGCCCGCTTATAATGCGGGCGGAAAAACGCCCCGAAAATTATAAAAATATTTTAAGGAGGTCATAAAATGACTAAGAAAGGAAAAACGACAAAATTTTCGTTTGTCCTGGTTGCGGTGGTGTTTACCGTACTTTGCATGATGAGCACCGTGCTCACGGCGTGCGGCGGAACGGTTTCCGTCAGCCTAGATAAAACTGAAGCTACGCTGTTCGAGGGCGATACGTTAAAACTTACGCCTACGATAACCGGCAAGGACAACGCTGAAATAGAGTGGACTACGGACAACGCGGACGTAGCTACCGTAAGGCGCGGCACCGTTTCCGCAAAAGGTAAAGGTTCTGCGGTTATCACGGCAAAGATAGAGGATACCGACGTTACCGCTACCTGCAACGTAACGGTAAAAGAAAGAACGGTTACCATATCCGCTACTACCGCCACTATAAATCTTGAAGAAAACAATACTTTTACGCTTACGGCAACGGCTTCCGACGGCGGAGAAGTTACATGGAATTCAAGCAATCCCGCAGTTGCTACGGTAAATAAGGGAGTTGTAACCGGTCTTGACGTAGGTACCGCTACCATAACCGCGCAACGCGGCACGGCTACCGCTACTTGCGAAGTGAGCGTTATAGAACCCAACCGTCCCGCAGATTACTACAAAATGACAAAAATGTCTAACCTGGAATGTATCGACGACGCTGGTACCTGGCACTGGCATGCCGACGGTTCCATGGGCGGAAGCTTCGGTTTTGAAAAAGAACCTTTGCACAGAGACGGCACGGCTAGCGTAACGCTCAGTCCTATTCCCGATGTAAACAATTTGCAGTACTTCTATTTCCGTTATCAGCCTAAATTTGTTATCGATTCCGAATCTACGGACGAACCTGCTGAAATAGCGATAGGAGATTACTATACCATGACGCTTGAACTTACGGTAAGCGAGAATTGCACATTAAGACTCGGTTCCCGCCGTAAAGATACTACTCTTATGGCCTTTACAGAAGTTAACGTAAAAGCCGGCGAAACAACCGAATTCGAATATATCGGTTGCAGAAACGAAGCGGAGCCTTTCTCAATTCGTATCAACACGCCTGTTGCGGCTGATAAAGTTTCTATTTCGGCTAAGCTTAAAAGCTTAACTCCTCACGACGGAACCAATCTTCCCGATTACCAGACCAAAGTTGAAGAAAAACCCGTAATCAATTACGAAGAAATCGAACAGGATGCTTCGGAATATGAAATGGTTATGAAGAGCGCCGCAGAGGTTATAGAAGCTCCCTCCAAGTGGCACTATAATCAAGGTTCCGGCTCTATGATTTTGGAAGCAAAATACAATAACGGTACCGCTACGCTTCAATTCGACACAATTGTGACTACCGGCGACAACCAGTTCCGTTACAGACCTAACGTTGCGGATAAAACCAAAATTAAATTGGAATTCAATATCCTTTCTACAGCCGATATGAACGCCGTAGTTTGCGCTACCGCAACGGATTTCAAAATTCACGACTGGAACAGCAAATCGCTCGTAGCGGGTCAGGAACAGAGTTTTGTTGTTGAAATGACTCTTGCCGCAAACGAAATAATTACCATTATACCCAAACCTAAGGCAGACGCTTCCAACGTAACCGTAACTGTTTCCAACATTAAAATTTACAAGGAAGTTAAGAGCGAAAACCCGCCCGTAACCGGAGAAAGCTATGATTTGGCTTTATGGGGTAAAGCCGATGTGTTGGCTAATCCCGGAAAGTGGGGTTATAACAGAGACGGCGCAAGCGTTGTCGAAGGTACGCCTTCTTTCAGCGACGGAACCATATCGATTAATTTTTCTAGCGTGGAACCCACGGGCGACACAAATAAGAAATTTATAACTTTGAGATTCAGGCCCGATATGCCGTCCGGAACTAATTATAAAATATCCTTTACACTTACGGCAAGTCAGCCCGTAGACGTGGCTTGTTTCCTTACGGTCGCCAATTCTGGTTATCAGAAGGGTAATGTCACGGAAGCAAACGGCTCGGTGTCTATAACGGGAAATTATACTGCTGTTGACGACGATTTTATACAAATTCGTATAGGCAATGCTTTTACCGAAAATATGCCACTCAATATAACCGTATCAAATATCGTTATAACGACGGTTGCATAATTAAAGATTAAAAAGTATGCCGCCCCGTTCGACGAACGGGGCGGCAATATTAACAACCGCGTAAAGCGGTTGCGGGAGATATTATTAATGAAAAAGCTTTTTTCAAAAATGCTTTGGAGCATTCTTACGGGATTGTTCGGCGTGGTGTTTACCGCGGTTATCATACTTACGTACGTTGCCACAAGCTTTGCTTCTTCGGCAATCAATATGATGTTCGGAACAAGCGATTCCAAAACTATTAACGACCCTAACGCCGAGGCGGAAACGTTTTATTCTACCGATTACGATTTTACCGTAAAAGGAGAAACTTTATATAAAGAAGATTCCGCTATGATAGAGGAGGCGGAAGCGGCGGGCGCAGTTCTTTTATGGAACAATTCGCAGGCTCTGCCTATGGCGGGAACGGAAAAGATAAGTCTTTTAGGACACGCCACAGTCGACATTGTTGAGTGCGGTACGGGTTCCGGTTATGTAAATACTTACGACTATAAGAAAAAAGAACAAGCCAACATTACCATGAAGCAGTCTTTCGAAAGCCGAGGTTTTAAAGTAAACGATAAACTGTGGAATTTTTACAGTTCTCTTTATGCCGATGGCAAGTATAAAATGATAAATTGGAAAAAGTCAGACTGTACCGCGTGGCAACAGTGGACGGTGAACGAAGTTCCGCAGTCGGAATATACTAGCGAAGTTAAAAATTCTTACGCTACGTTCGGCGACGCGGCTATAGTTATGCTTGCGCGTTCCGGCGGCGAGTATTCCGATCTTCATTACAACTATACGAGTTTTAACGATTACGTTGGCGCCAACGATAAAGGAATGAGGGAAAACACTTCGGCGGACGGAGGTTATCTCGGATTGAGCAATGAAGAAGAGGCCCTTTTACAGGAAGTTACAGCGCTTAAACGTAATAAAACTTTTAAAAAAGTAATACTTCTTCTCAATACGGGCAATCCCATGCAAATGCAGGACTTCGAGCAGTATTATACAGATATTGACGCGTGCATGTGGATAGGTCAGCCGGGTTCTACCGGTATGAACGCCGTTGCAGACCTTTTAAAAGGCAAAGATATGAACGGTAACGAGCTTTCGCCCTCGGGCAGGCTTTCCGATACCTGGGCCTACGATAACAATTCCGCGCCCGCTACTGTAAACGACGGAAACTATATTTACGGCGATTCCGAAAAATATAATTCTTCTTTCGGTCAAAAACCCGAATACCATAACAGATATATGGTATATCAGGAAAATATATACGTTGGATATCGTTATTACGAAACCCGTTATTTTGACGGCGTTACCAATCAAGGCAACGCAAAAACCTCCGCGGGCGCCAAACACTCGGCAAGCGGCTGGAGTTATAACGAAGAAGTAGCTTTCCCCTTCGGATACGGCGCATCCTATACCGAATTTACCTATGGGGGATTTAAAGCCGTTCAAAAGGACGGTAATTACGAAGTTTCAGTAACCGTTACCAACAGCGGCGACGTCGCGGGTAAAGAGGTTGTGCAGGTTTATCTTTCCAAACCCTATACCGATTACGATATAGAAATGGGTGTGGAAAAATCCGCTGTGGAACTTGTCGGTTACGGCAAGACCAAGTTATTAAAACCCGGAGAAAGTCAACCGATAAAAGTTACCGTTTCCGCAGAAGATTTTAAAACGTACGACGCGGAGGGCGAGCAGACCTATATTATAGAAAGGGGCGATTATTACCTTACTGTTGCTACCGATTCCCATGTGGCAACGAACAATGTGCTCGATTTTCTCAATGAAACGCCCGTAGAAGAGGCGGTTTTGGGTGGAACGGCTAATACCAGAAAAGTTAATTTAGGTAAGGACTTTGTCGCTAAATTTGCGCTTGATAAGGATTATAAAACTTATTCCTATTCTTCGCAAACGGGCTACGAGGTTACAAATTTGCTCGATTCCGGCGATATAAACAGATATGCCAACCGCGGAAATAATTCCGTAGTTTATCTTTCGAGAAGCGATTGGGATAAAACGTATCCCAAGAGTCATGCCGTTCTTACAATGAACGATAAAATGGCGCAGGATTTACTTTACGACAGAAATCCCGCACAGGACGGCTACGAATTGCCCGATTACAATATATTCGAAAGCGGTTCTACGACGGGCGAACCCGACGTTATGAAGGGCGACGTGGTAGCGTTCCAGTTTATGGATGCTCCGTTATATCCCGATAAGGTTACAGACGAGGAGCTTTTGAAGCTCGTTTACGACGACGGTTTGGGTTACGTTGACCATTGGAATAAGATGTGGAATCAACTACTCGACCAAATGACTTTTGAACAGCAGTGCGATATGGTAATGGATTCTTTCCACAGAATACGCGGCGCCAAATCGGTTTATCTTCCCGAATCCAAGCAGGAAAACGGCCCTGTAGGCATAACCAAGAGAGAAGAAGCCATATTCTCTTTGCCGAACGACGAAACCATAAAAGGTGAAAACGGAACAGGATGGACGTGGCTTGCATATCCTTGCGCCGGTATACTTGCGGCTTCTTTCGATAACGATATAGCGCAGAGAGTGGGCGAACACAAGAGCGAGGATATGCTCTATTTGGGCTACAACGGAATATACGGACCGGGCGTAAACATGCACCGTTCTCCCTTCGGCGGAAGAGCTTTCGAGTACCCTTCCGAGGATCCTTTCCTTGCGGGGTATATTGAAGCTTATGAAACCATCGGTATAGAATCCAAAGGCTGTATGGCTTACGCAAAGCATTTTGCTTTGAACGATATGGAAACCAACCGCGCAAACTGCGGTATATGGTCTACCGAGCAAGCTAACCGCGAAATTTATTTGCGCGCGTTTGAAATTGTGTTTACGGTAGGAAAAGCGAGCGCAACCATGAACGCGTATACGCGCGTCGGAACCGAATGGAACGGAGCATGCAAGGCCGTTATGACCGATATTCTCCGCGAAGAGTGGGGTTACGACGGAATAGTTATTTCCGACTGGATGCATGATTTCAGCGCGATGTCCTTTGTCGACGGCGTTATGGCCGGCACAAATACCTTTGATACCAATTCGGGCAGTTATGCGGATGTTGGACCGAATAAAGTTAAAACGTTTATACAGAAGTATAAAGATAACGCCGCGGTGGCGCAGGCGGTAAGAGAATCCGTTAAAGTGGTTATTTACAACGTGGTGCGCACCAACGTTATGAACGGAATGTCCATAACCTCGCGCGTGGTTTCCGTAACCCCTTGGTGGAAAACGGCTCTGTATTCGTTGGACGGCGTGTTCGGCGTAATATTCGTTGCATGCGCGGGCATGCTTACCGCTTCGTTGGTAATTCATTATAAAAATAAAAAGAAATCGGCTGCTCCCGTAGAGGAAGTTTCCGACGGTAATGTAAATGAAGAAAATGAATAAATTAATCGCGTTTGCGCTGCCTGTTTTAATGGTTTGCGGAATGGCGGCGGGCTGTTTTTCAAACGTCGGCGCAACGCGTATAAAACTTAATGAAACGGAAGTTTCCCTCTTTGAGGGGGAAACTTTCCAACTTACCGCAACCACGGATAAGGAAGGCGCGGAAGTTAAATGGAGTTCGGACGATACTTCGGTTGTAACGGTGGAAAAAGGACTTATTACGGCGGTTTCGGCCGGCGAAGCCACGGTGACTGCGCGTAGCGGTAAGGTAAGAACTTTTTGTGAAATTACGGTTAACGAAAATATTCCGGATCCTCCCGATCCGCCCGACCCTCCGGATCCTCCCGATCCGCCGGATCCGCCGGATCCGCCTGAACCTCCCGTTGAAAAGAATTTCTTGAAGGAATATTACGAAGATTACTTTGTTATAGGCGCGGCGGTTCAGACTAACGGCTTGACTAACGGAAAATACGGCGACTTAATGCAGCATTACAACAGTATTACGCCCGAAAACAATATGAAATGGAAAAATATCGAAAAGAGCAAGGGTGTATATACTTTCGACCAAACGGGCGACAGTTCCGATAAGCTTATAAAATGGGGCAAAGAAAACGGCGCGGGAGTCCGCGGTCACTGTTTGCTTTGGTACAAATCTTTGCCCGTATGGCTACACGACGAGTTCGACGGAAAACCCAACACGACAGAGTTGAGAAACAGCGCTATTAATTATATCGAAAAACACGTAGAGGACGTAATGAAGCATTTCGGCGACGACGTGTACGTTTGGGACGTGGTTAACGAAGCTTTGTATAATTCCGTAAACGACAAGGGATTGATTACGTCCGCACAGTACCCTTACGGAAATATCTGGCGAACGAACGATAATATGAGCGCTTCTTCTTCCGATTGGGTGGATTGGTACAAAGTTTGCGGAAGTTACGATTATATCGCAAAGGCGTTTATAAAAGCGGGTGAAGTCCGCAAGGCAAACAACCTTAAAACAGAACTGTATTATAACGATTACAGTTTGAATAATCCGAATAAAAGGCAGGCGTGTCTCAACCTTATAAAAATGTTGAGAGACTACGACGCCCCCATAGACGGAATAGGCATGCAGGCTCATTACAAGCTTGACGAATATACCGCCAACAAAACGGAATGGATAAGAAACTTTGAAAATTCCGTAAAGGCGTTTATAGACGCGGGGCTAGACGTGCAAATTACAGAGCTTGATATTCGTTTCGACGGCGAACTTACCGCGCAGAGAGAAGCCGATCAGGCGGAAATGTACAAAAAAATATTCGAAGTGTGCAGAAAATACGCCAAAAAGAACGGCGTTGCGCACGGAATTACAGGCGTAACGTTTTGGGGCGTTCAGGACGGCAGTAACGGCGCTTGGGGAACTACGTATCCGCTCATATTCGGCACCGATAAAAAACCTAAAAAAGCATATTATGAAATAATCGATTTTTAAAATATGCAAAGTTCCCGTTCGCTTATAATGCGAACGGGAACTTTTTTGTTCAAAACAACGGTTTATTGATTATGTAAATAAATTATTCTCTGCAAAATAAAACGTCTATGGAAATATTCAAAACTTTTGCAATGTTGATAACATTGTAAATATTAGGTTCGTGTTTGCCGTGGAACCAATCGTCTACACTTTGTTTTGAAAAAGATATTTCTTTTTGCGCGGCTAGTTTTCTGAAACGGTAACGGTTGAGGTTTGCAAATTTAAGCGCGTTTTCAAAGCATACTGAAAACGGCGGAGAAAGTTTATCGCTTACTTTATAATTTTGAGTGGAAAGACCTAACAAAAAGTCCGCGGAACACCTGAAGTAACAAGCAATTTTTAAAAAGTTTTTCACGGAAGGCACGGTCTCTTTTCTCAAATATTTATGAATCAGAGAATTGTCGATATCTATTATTCCGGCAAAGGAGTTTACTGTTAAGTCGTTATCAAACATCAAAGTTGCAAGGTTATCGCTGAAATCGTTAGTAAAATCCATAATAAATTTCCTTTTTAATTATATTATTCCTTAGGTTTGCCAAAAATACATGCAAATGGCAAAAGTTGGGTATAAAAAATCAAAGGAAATAAAATTGTGCGCCGCGAAAGAAAAACCCTTAAAACTATTGCATATATAACATAAAAATTTTTGTGAAAATTGAGCTAATTATATAATAATGAATAGCGTTTCGGTTTCATGTTCCGCCGAATAATATTATAATTAAAAATAGCCAAAAGTTTATAAATTGAAATTATAAACTTTTGGCTATAATTATTACATCGGAGACAAATTATGAAGTACAACGAATGGCTGAACGAATGGCTTGAATATTATGTCAAGCCGACCTCCAAACAAAAAACGTATCAAAGATACCGCGAAATCGTCGCAAGTCATGTGACGGAAAAGCTGGGCGATATGGAACTTTCGGAAATAACACCGCTTATTTTACAGAGGTTTATAACCGAACTTTCTTATAGCGGAAATTTAAAGACGGGTGAAGGGCTTGCACCCAATTCGGTAAATTTAAACATTGCCGTAATCCAGAATTCTTTAAAATGCGCGTATTCGATAGGGCAGATATCCGAATATACCGCGTCTAACATAAAACGCCCGAGAATTAAAGAAAAACAAATTACCTGCTTTACAAAAGCCGAACAGAAGAAAATAGAACAGGCGATTTTAAGCGGAAAAAAGAAAAAAATGTACGGCGTGCTTATATGCCTTTATACGGGTCTGAGAATAGGAGAGCTTCTCGCTTTGGAGTGGAGCGACGTGGATTTGCGTAGAGAACTTATATACGTAAGAAAAACCTGTTGCGACGGAAAGGACGGGAACGGAAATTTTACAAGGATAACCTGTTCGCCGAAAACCGACTCTTCGGAAAGATGCGTGCCCGTTCCCAAACAGTTGATAACCGTTTTAAAAGTTATGAAAAAGAGCGGTATTCCTCCTTATGTGGTGTCTTCTTACAGCGGAAAACCTCTCTACGTGCGGGCGTATCAACGCAGTTTTCAGCTTTTGCTAAAAAGACTTAATATCGAACGTAAAGGTTTTCACAGCTTGCGGCATACATTTGCAACCCGCGCTTTGGAGTGCGGAATGGACGTTAAAACGCTGTCCGAAATTCTGGGTCATAAGTCGGCTACCGTAACGTTGAATAAGTATGTGCATTCTATGCAGGAACATAAAAAGGCAATGATGAACAAGCTGGGAAAAATGTTGTTTTAACAAATTTATTTGGAGACAAATTTCGCTTTTAAAAGGTATAAATAAAGATAAAACTATGTCGCAAAATTAATTAAAATGTAAAAAATTACGGCGGAAATGACTGTTCCGCCGTTTATTTTTTAAATTGGAAAATGTACTCCGAATATTGTATTAGGAGTATAATTTTTACAATTTGGGCGTATACGGGGCTTTATTTATGGAAATTATTTTGCCATTTTTCCATATAATGCAACATATTCCATAGAAATTTGCTAAAATCCCTTGACTTGAAAAATTATTCGCGGTAAAATTATTTTACAAACGTACACCTAATACAATATTAGGAGTACTTTTTCTGCGCCGTATACACGGTTTTTTATAATTGTGAAGTGATGTGGTAATCAGTATACGGCGCAGATTAATTCAGCAATAGCGCGTGATTTTTACGCTAACGGAGTTGTGATTATGAGAAAGTTATCCAAAATAAAGAAAATTCTAATTGTTTTA
The DNA here is from genome assembly GCA_949746255.1 of uncultured bacterium. Classification (GTDB taxonomy): domain Bacteria; phylum Bacillota; class Clostridia; order Christensenellales; family Borkfalkiaceae; genus Coproplasma. The sequence goes on along the minus strand of CATKAP010000212.1, from coordinate 25,986 downwards.
TTGGGGGCGGTCGTTATTGCCGCGGTCTCGATTTTTGGTATCGGATTTATTAATTTCAATAACGATAACACAGATATCGCGGACGCGGACGCTTACGGGACTTCTTTTGCGTTGGCTTCCGCCGGAAGCCTTATGAACGTCACGTATCTTTGTTCACGTATAAGCGGAACGGGCACGCTTGCCGCGGTCAACTCCAAACTTGCGTCCGCAACGGGTGGCGTTTTAACTTACTCTACTATGAGCAATACGTTTAACGTAACTGTTAACAGTTTGCATTTTAATCCGGTGTATGTTTCAAAAGACGCGTCCGGTAATATTATAGTTACGTTTTGGGCTGCCGGAGCTACTTCGGAACTGCCTAGCGGTTCTTTTAACACTTATACCACAAACTCGGGAACGTATCCCTGCACAGATTATAATTACAGCCAAGGGCGCGCATTACTTGTGGGCTCTTCTTATGCTACTTCATCGACGGCGCTTGTGTCAGGGACTTCCAAACAGCACACCGCTTATAAAACTTTAATTGCAAATTACGGCGCGTATATGGTAGCTCCCAGCGCGGTAAGCTGGCATTCTACAGAAAGTTACATGGGAACGGCCTGGAAAAGCGATAAATTATGGCTTCCGTCCACAACGGAATGCGGTACGTCCGCCTCTACGGGTTTATGGAAATGTAATGGTAATCAGTATAAAGCCGACGGTTGGACGCGTATCAGAAACAGAAGCACAAGCGACGAAAGTAAAATATATTCGATTGGTACGAGCGGTTCCGCTGCAGCATACTCTGTAACGGACGGCGACAAAATGCGTCCCGCTTTCCACTTCAACTTAACCAAAGCGTATAACGATACTGTGTATGACAAAGAGTACGTAGACGCGTGGAACGCCGCAGTTACGGCAAGTTCGGCTTCATCTCCGCAAACTTTTAAGCTTACAAGAAACTGGAACGCCGGAAACGATGCTCACAGTTTCGGCGAAGGCGTTGGATTTACTGACGGTACAATCTACGTTCCTGCAGGGAAATCTATGATTATTGACCTCAACGGTTATAATTTGGATAGAAAGCTTACGTCAACAATAAGTAACGGCAGGGTGCTTACAGTTTACGGCACGCTTGTAGTAAAAGATACTTCGAGTTCCGCGGCGGGTAAAATAACAGGCGGATACAGTTCAACCGGCGCGGGAGGGGTAAGCGTTTATTCAGGGGGAACTTTTACATTACAATCCGGCAATATAGCAAATAATAAAAACTCTTCTACGCAATATCCCGGTGCCGGTGTATGCGTATGGGGCGGTATTTTTAATATGTCCGGAGGGAATATATATAGCAATACTATTAATTCGTATTATGGCGGCGGAGTAGGAGTAAGCGATCAATCCGGTTCTAAATTTACTATGTCGGGCGGAAAAATTTATTCCAATACCGCAAAATACGGCGGAGGGGTGGTTAACGAGAATACTTCCACTACGGCGGTAACGCTTTCGGGCGGTACTATAGGCGGAAGCGGAACGCCAAACAACGCTACCAACGGCGGAGGCGGTGTTTACACTATAGCTGGCACAACCACATTATCCGGTACGACAATATCTTATAATACTGCATCCAACAGCGGCGGCGGAGTACGCGTCTCCGAGGGAGCTGTTTTTACAATGACGAGCGGCAATATCAGCAAAAACAGCGCGCCTAACGGCGGAGGTATTTATGTAGACAAGACGAGCGGCACGTCAACTGCAAATCTCAACGGCGGCACTATCGGCGGTTCTTCTCTCGGCAACAGCGCTACGTACGGCGGCGGCGTTTTCGCGGCTACGGGCGGTACTGTTAATATAGCGGGAACAACTATTTCTTATAATACCGACAAAAATTCAAGCTCTTCCAGCACAACCGTATATTACGGCGGTGGCGGCGTATATGTAGGCGGCGGTACGGTAAAGCTGAGTTCTGGTTCTGTAAGCTATAATACCGCAAGAAACGGGGGCGCGGGAGTTTATGCCAAAAGCGGTTCTTTCACCATGTCCGGCGGCAGCATTGCAAACAATACCGTGACCAACAATACAACCTCCAGCATTGTCTCCAAGGGGGGCGGCGGCGTTTACGTAAACGGCGCTACCGTCAGCATGACGGGCGGCAGTATTAAAGATAACACCAGTTCCGGGTTCGACGGCGGCGGCGTGCATGTAAATTCGGGCAGTTTTACAATGAACGGCAGCGGCGCCTTAATTTCTTCCAACGAATGTGTTAGCGGAACGCCGCAGTATGTCCGTCACGGCGGCGGCGTGCATGTGTACGGCGGCACGTTTACGCTCACTCAAGGAACCATATCCGGCAACAACGCTTATTACGGAGCCGGTATCGCGGCGAGAGGCGGCAGTTTTACAATGAACGGCAGCGGCGCCTATATCAAAGATAATACAACTTTGTCCTACGGCTACGGCGGCGGCGTTTATACAAACGGCGGTACGTTTACGCTCACTCAAGGAACTATATCGGGTAATACCTGTGGATATAACGGCGGCGGAATCTATGTGAGCGGATCCAATACAGTAGTCATAAACGGCGGAACCATAACCGGCAACCGCGCTAATAACGGTTACGGCGGCGGAATTTACACGTCTTATACTTTCAAAATAAAAGGAAACGTCGCCGTTTATAACAATTACAGAGGTTCCGGAACTACTAAGAGCAACATATATACCGGAGGTTATAACTATATAACTGTTTCGGGCGCGCTGACCTCCAATTCCAATAAAATAGGTATAGACGGGTGCGGAGTATTTACAACCGGTTATAAAACTTACTGCGGAACAACGTCGCCTTCAACATATTTCAGTTCGGACGACGGTTACTCTTTGAGTTTGTACAGCGGTACTGCAACTTCCAAGCAGGGCGAGGTGCAGATAGGAACGCTTATGACGGTGTCGTCGCCTTCTTGGTCGGACGGAGGTTCAAGCACTAAATCGTTTACATACAACGGCTCGGCGCAGGGCGGTACTTATAACGCCGTAAGTCATGCAAGCGTAAGCACAACTACGGGTATTACGCATAATACATCAACCAGATCGGTCACGGCAATAAACGTTTACTTTAGCAGCAGTACCAGTATAAGTTCTTCTTCTGCGACATCTATTTCTTCTTACTCTATAACTTTTACCCCGAGTTCGGGCTACTGTTGGGCGGACGGCAGCGGCTGCAACAAGGCGCTGTATATTAAAATACTTCCCAAGCAGTTGACCGTTACATGGAGCAACAAGTCTTTAGTATACAGCGGAGCGGCACAGAAGGCTACGGCAACCGTGAGCGGACTTATAGGCAGCGACACATGCTCGTTGACCATGTCGGGCGGCGGTACCAACGTGGGAACTTATTCCGTTAAAGCCGTTTCTACAAATAAAAATTATTGTTTAGGCAGCGCAACCACAAGTTCGGCAACTTATTATGCAAGTATATCCGACTTCACGATAACAAAAGCTACTCTTACCGATACCACCGCGGACGTTTCGACGACGTATGACAGGCTTTCCCATACGATAACGGTTTCGGCGACGGGATTTAAGGCAAGCCAGACTATTTCCACCGGAACCATAACTTATTCAACTGCGGAAAACGGAACTTACAGTTCTACAAAACCTACCGTGACCAACGTTGCGGATAGCAAAACTATTTACTATAAGGTAACCTTTACAAACTACAATACCATAACGGGCGGCGCGACGGTGACGATATCGCCGAGAAGTTTGGCTACGGGCACCACTTTCACTGCGATTGCAAATCAAACGTATACGGGAAGCGCTATTACGCCCTCGACTACGGTTTCCAACTCAGGAATAGCGGCGACTACAAAAACGCTGACTTTGGATACCGACTATACAAGAACGTATTCCGATAATATAAACGCGGGCACGGCGACGATAACCTTTACCGGTAAAGGCAACTTTACGGGTACTGCGTCTACAACGTTTACTATATTGAAAGCAACTCTTACCGACAGTACCGCCGCCGTAAGCGTCGTTTACGACCGCGCGGCGCACGGTATAACGCTGAACATAACCGGTTTTAAAGGAAGCGATACTCTGGCTTCGGAAGGAACTATAAAATACGGAACGGTAAGCGGAACTTACAATCAGGACGTTTGCCCTACCGTAACCGACGTTTCGGAAGGAGTGTTAACGGTATATTATCAGGTAACTTTCGATAACTACAATACCGTTGCGGGAAGTAAAACCGTTACTATAACTCCGCGCAGTATAGCAAGCAATACAACTATTACCGTTTCGGGAGAATACGTATACAATTCTACCGCGTTAACCCCCACATATACCGTAAGTAATTCGGCTCTTGCAGGCACGGATAAGTATCTTGCGAGGGGTACGGATTTTTCATACGCATATACAAACAACACAAATGCGGGCACCGCTACAATTACTCTTACCGGCATGGGTAATTTCACGGGTACGGCTACGCAGACATTTACCATACAAAAAGCTACGCTTACCGATATATCCACGGGATACGACGGCGTTTACGACCGTACAGCGCATACTATAAGCGTTTCCGTGACGGGATTTTTCGGGAGCGACACGCTTGAAGGCGTCGGTACGATTACTTACAGCGTTCTGGAAAACGGAACTTTCACATCCACGCATCCTTCCGTAATTAACGTGGCGGACAGTAAGGATATTTTTTACAAAATTACTTTTGCAAACTACAACACTATAACGGGCAGCAAAGCGGCTACGATTACTCAAAGAAATATCGCAAACGGAACCACGGTCTCGGTTTCGGGAGAGTACGTTTATACTTCTAAGGAAATAACGCCTACATATACCGTAACCAATTCCAATTTACTTGCGGATAATAAAACGCTCGTAAGAGGTACGGCGTTTACCGTGGAATATTCCAATAACATAAACGCGGGTACGGCTACCATGGTTCTTATGGGTATGGGCAACTTCACGGGACTTACCACTCAGACCTTTACCATACAGAAAGCCGATTTGAATGATTCTTCAACGAGTTTTACGGGAATTTACGACCGCGAACCTCACGGAATTAATGTAAATGCCGCAGGTTTCAGAGGAAGCGACGAATTTTCTATGGGTACCGTTAAATACGGAACGGCGAGCGGCGTTTACGACCTTGCAGAGTGCCCTACCGCTACGGACGTTTCCGAGAGCGGCAAAACGGTATATTATCAGATAACTTTTGATAATTACAACACCATAACGGGCAGTAAAACCATAACTATAACGCCCAGAAGCATTGCAGGCGGAACGGCTATAACTGTTTCTGGTACGTATATTTACAATGCTTCCGAACAGATTCCTTCGTTTACGGTTACCAACTCTCAACTTAAAGGCGATAATCTTTCGCTTATTATGAACGATGATTTTACGGCGGCATATACAAATAATTTAAATGCGGGAACCGCCACGATCACGCTTACCGGCAAAGGTAATTTTTCGGGTACGGCAACCCAGACGTTCGAAATAGAAAAAGCGGATCTTACCGATACTTCCACAGGCTACAGCGGAATATACGACCGTATTTTCCACACTATTAACGTTTCGGTTTCGGGTTTTGCGGGCGGCGATACTCTTGCTAATTCGGGTACCGTTATGTATGGTCTTAACGAAGGTTCGTATACTCTCGACGAGGAAAACCAGCCGAAAGTTGCAAATGTATACAATTCCAACAAGGAAGTGTTCTACCTTATAACTTTCGATAACTATAACACGATTACCGGAAGCAAAACAATAGTTATAATTCCCAGAGATATTTCGGAAGGTACCGATATTACGGTTAACGGTACTTACGTTTATAATGCTTCCGCGCAGATTCCCAACTTTACCGTAAACAATTCTTATATGCCCGAAGACAACCAGGAGCTTGTAAAAGATATTGCGTTTACGGCGGCTTATACTAATAACGTAAACGCGGGCACGGCGACCATTACGCTTACGGGTAAAGGCAACTTTGACGGAACAACCACAATTTCTGCGAATTTTATTATTCAGAAAGCGCAAATTACTTCTTATTTGTGGGATAACGTAAGTTACGTATACGACGGAAACGAGAAACAGCCCAAAATTAAGAGCGTCACCACTACCGCAACGGCGGGATTGCCCGCTAATCATGCGGATATGTTTACTTATTCCGGCGCGGCGTCCGATACCGGCGATTATACCGCTACCGCCGTATTAAAAGACGAATACGCAAAGAATTACGAAATTACTTCGGCTACGGACGTCGATAAAAAGCAGATTACGATAGGCTTTATGATTTCAGACGCCGTTTTGGTTGCCGCGGTAACAGCTTACGTGGGCGTATACGACGGCAAAAGACATAAACTTTTAACCAAAATCGAAGCGAGCGTTACCGAAGGTACCGAGGTTGAGTGGTATTGGAGCGATAAAAACATAGGCAAAAACGACGAAGGTTGGACCAGATTCTATTCTGCCGACGGACCGTATCTTGCCGAAGTGTGCGAAGTTTCTGATACCAAGACTTATTACTTTATGGCTAAGGCCGCCAATTACGACCCTGTTATAATTCCCGCGCAGCCTACCGTAACGCCTAAGAGTATGGGAACGGGCGCAAACGCCATTCCCGACATTACTTACGACGGAATACCCCAGTTGATATACGACGGCACGGCTAAGACTCCCACCCCCGCGATTCACGATACCGTCGCCACGAATAACGGCAAAGATATGACGGTTAACGACTATGAATTTGTTTACAGCAACAATATTTTTGCTACAAAATCGGCGGTAATTACGGTAAAAGGCAAGGGGAACTATTCCGGAAGCTTCCAGATTTTATATACCATAGAGCAAAAAGATATTGCCGACGGTTCTGTAACCGTAACGGATATCGCGGATCAGATTTTTGCTAACAAGGATTGGAAATTATCGCCGACAGTTACGGATACCGTAATCGGCAACGCAGACCTTGCGGTCGGCACCGATTATACCGTCGTGTATAATAATTCCGACGGAAACCCTGCGACGGATTTCAAAAACGTTGGCAAAATTACCGTTATAATTACAGGTAAAGGAAATTATACGGGCGAAAGAACGGTTGAATACAACATTATTTCCAAACAAATCGACGAAGAAGACGCTGTTACCGTGGCGGATATTGCCGCGGTTACGTTCAACGGCAATCAATTTACCCCCGAACCCGCGGTTAAAACGATTTTCGGAAGTTCTAACGTAACGCTTGTAAAAGGTACGGACTTCGATTATTCTTATTCGGATAACAGAAACGCGGGTACTGCGACGGTAACGATAACGGCAAAAGGCAATTATTCGGGTACTGTCAGCGTTAACTTTGTCATAAATCCCAAACGCATAACTTCCGTAAGCGGAATTACCGCGGACGATAAAGTGTACGACGGAACTTTAGGATACGAAAACGCCGTTAAAGAAAACGGCGAGAACGCGGAAGCTGCGGGTTTACATTTCGATTCCGCAATAATTTCCGGTAATATGGACGGTTCGGACCTTGTGGTTCAAACCGCTACCGGAGTGTTTGATAATAAAAATACGGGTTCCAGAACGGTTACGGTTACCGTTACGGCGCTCGGCGGCGCTATGTCCGGCAACTATGTTTTACCCGAAAACGGCGTTAAAATAACTTTGGGCGGCGTAAGAATCAAAGCGCGTGAAATATTGATAGAGTGGGGCGAATTGGAACACGTTTACGACGGCAGAAACTATGTTCCCACCGCGTCCGTGGCTAATCTTGCGGACGGCGACCGCGTCGAACTCGTTACAAGGCTTAAAGGCGTAAGTTCCGCGGTTGTTCCCGGACCTTATCAGGTTGAAATAGCTACCGTTTTGTATAACGAAAACGGCAACTATGCTTTACCTTCCGTCACGTTTACCCAGTTTAATATAATTACCGAAAATACTTCGGTAAGAATTGATACCGACAGCCTTACTCAGGTTTTCGACGGCACGCCTAAACTTCCTTCTTTGCAGGAGCTTTTGGATACTTCAAGTCAAACTTGGGGCACGCTCGAGGACGACGGCGTTAACTATACGCTTACGTTCGAAGCGTTGAACGGAGGTTCTCTTGTAGAAATAGGCGGCAAACACATTCCGGTTAACGCCGGCGAATACAAAGTAAAAGTAGTCGTTTCTCCCAATTTCATTTGGTCTGACATGCAGGGCGGCGATACGCGAGAATTTACTTTTACAATCGAGCGCGCAACTTTAAGCGGATTTGAATTTACAGGCGCAACGCATACTTATACCGGCAACCAATTTACTCTTTCGGTTGATTGGTCCGGCGCGGCGCTTGACGGAGTGGCGATAGGCGGAAAACCCGACGGCGTTGAAGTTGTGTATTTCTACGACGGAGCCGCGGCGAACGGCGTTTCCAATGCCGGCAATCATACGGTTACGGCTAAATTTAACGTAAACGGCAATTATAACGCGATAGCGGACATTACCGTTAATCTTATTATTGAGAAAGCCGAACTTTCGCTTGACGGAATTTCTTTGCCGGACGGTACGGCTGCTTTTGACGGCAATACTCACAAATTGTTTATAAGCGGAACATTGCCCGACAAGTTAAAAGTCGTTTACTCGTATGAGAAAGACGGCTTGGTTTACGGAGCGAACGGAGTAAGCGGCGTGGGCGTATATACCGTTAAAGCTACGTTTGCTTTTGCGGACGCGGCGGACGGCGATAATTATAAATTAGTGAAGGACGGCTCGGAAGTTTCTTATCTTACCGCGACTTTGGAAATAACCAAACAGTCTGCGGAAGTTTCGGATGTTGAATTCAATGATAAAACCGTAGTCTACGACGGAAATATCCACAAATTGCAGGTTTCAGGCGCTGCCGAAGGCATTACAAGCGTTACTTACGAATATAAAAAAGGCGGCGTTGCAATCAGTGCGGACGGCGTTAAAAACGCAGGCGTTTATACGGTAACGGCTACTTTCGAAACAGACGACAACTACGCGCCCGTAGCGCCTATGACGGCAACTCTTGTAATCAGCAAGAAACCGCTTAAAGTAACGGCCGATGACAAAACGATAATTTACGGCGATAACCCCGCGGACGGAGCGTATACCGCTACGTTCAGCGGACTTGCAAGCGGCGATACCGTAAGTTCGCTCGGAACCCTTAATATAAGAGTCAACGCCGGTATTTACGCAATATTCGGCAGCGTGGGTCTGTATGCCAACGCTATAGAGGCGAGCGGTCTTTCCGGCGCGGCGACGGAAAACTATGATATAACCTACATTGCCGGCACGCTTAACGTCAAACCGCGGGTAATCGAAGTGGTTTGGTATAACGACGGCGGAAAAACGGCGCAGGATTTGATTTATACTTATTCCGAAGGCGAAGTTCATACGCCTTATGCAAGCGTTGTAAACGCAGTAAACGGCAACACCGTTTTCGTAACGGTTGAAGGCGGACAAATAAACGCGGGTATAGATTACGTTGCAAGAGCCACCGGCGTGAGCAATTCAAACTATACGCTGCCCGTCAATGGTCTCACTGTTAAATTCACCGTTAACCCCAAACCCAAAGCGGGAGTGATAATCTGGTCGCAATCGCCTCTGTATTATAACGGCGGAGAACAGGCGCCCGAAGCTTATTTCTATGAAAGCGAAAATTCTTATGCGCCCGTTAAACTCGAAGTTACGGTAAACGGCAAAGCGGTGAACGTGGGCAGTTATGTCGCCACGGCTTCGCTCGGCAGTAATTATCATCTTACGGGCGAAACAACAAAAACTTTTACTATTGAAAGAAGAGACGTATATATCAATATAGGAGATATGACCGCTCAGCTTGCTGAAAGCATTGACGTAAGCGGAGTAAGATGGACTTACGTGGACGGCAGTCTCGAATTTGTTGCGGGCGAATCGTATACGCTTACGTTTACGTGCCCTGCGGTAACGGGAACGGGAACTTATCCTATACGCGGAGAATTCCGCTCGTCGAACGCGGCGAATTATAACGTACATTTTACCGGAGGCTACTCACTGGGCGAGGATAGCGGCAAATGCGGCGTGCTTAAAGTCGTAGAGGGCGCGTACGATATGTCCAAAGTAAGCTTTACGGGTACCGAAGTAACGTACGACGGAAATGCGCACGTAATAGGCGTGCGCGGATTGCCTGCCGGCGTAACGGCTACGTTTGAATATTCTTTGAACGGCTGGAGTTACGGCGCAAACGGCGTAACCGAGGCGGGAGTATATACTGTAACGGTGAAATTTACGGGCGCTAACGAAAACTACGCGCAGATAGCGGATATGACCGTTACGCTGAATATCAGAAAAGCGGCTTTAACCGTAAAAGCAAACGACGTGAATATTGTTTACGGCGATATGCCTGTAAACGGAGGCGCAAGTTTCAGTATAGAAGGTTTGGAAAACACAGACGCGCTTTCCGGAACGCTTGCGTTCGAAGTGGACTACTTGCAGTACGGCAACGCGGGGAAATATAAAATTATACCTTCCGGACTTACTTCGCGGAATTACGAAATAATTTTCGTGCCCGGAACCTTGACAGTTTCTCCCCGTGAAATCGGCGCGGTTTGGTACAGCGACGACACAACTTCTTCGAAAGATTTAACTTATAATTACGACGGAAATTCGCATCTTCCTTTTGCTGTCGCCGTCGGAACGCTTCGCGGAGATATTGTTACCTTTACAGTGACAGGGGCGAAAACGGAGGCAGGTTTCGGCTATACGGCTAAAATTACCGGCGTAAGCAACCCTAACTATAAGGTAAAAGCTTCCGAAGCAAGCGTAAAATTCAATATTATTCGTAAAAATTACGTAATTTGGGACAACAGTCCGCTCGTTTACAACGGTGAAAATCAAGCTCCCGCGGCGTATTATTTCGACGACGAGGGCGTAAAACATGACCTTACGGTTACCGTAAACGGCGAACACAAGAATGCGGGCGTAGAATATACCGCTACCGCTACGGGTGTTCCCGCAGGCGTTGAAGGCAGCGCGGTATTCAATTATACAATAGAGAAAGTCAAGCTTGAAATTACCGTAGGCGGCGGCTCGCTTGTTTACGGTAAAGTTGAGTCCGGTCTTGCGGCGTTGCTTGCCAAGCTTAAAAACGAACTAATTATCAGCGGAGGCGGCTTCCTTGCTGCGGACGTACTTCCCGTAACGCTTAATTGTCTTATAAGTAATACGAGCGCCGTAGGCGAATACGTAATTACGGCGGTATGTACCAACGGAAATTACGAAGTCGTATTCATAAACGGTACGTTGACGATTACCAAAGCCGATATAGACGTAAGCGGCGTAACTTTTAGCGGACAGTCGGCTGTTTACGACGGAAAACTTCATTCGGTTACGGCAAATAATTTGCCGCAGGGAATTTCAGGCGTAATTTACTCTTATAAGAAAGACGGCGTTGAAATTTCGGCAGACGGAGTAATAGACGCGGGAAGTTATACGGTTACCGTTAAATTTGCCGCGGATAGCAACCATAACGCTGTGGATACCGAACTTACGGTAAATATCACCGTAACTCAGGCGGATCTTAACGGAAAAATCAAATTTGACGGTAAAACGGTTACTTACGACGGCAGAGAGCATTACCTGTATGTTACGGGTTCAACCGAAGGCGTACTCGGAATCAGTTATAAATACGACGACGGCAAAGGTACGGTAACCGACTGTGCGGTCAAAGCGGGAACTTACACAGTTACCGCCGAAATAACCGTGAGCGACAACTTTAAGCCTGTGGGTAACCTTACGGCGCAACTTAAAATAGAAAAAGCGGCTCTTACCGTAACGGCTTCGGACGGAGCTGTAGTTTACGGTCAGACTCCTTCCGCGAACGGATACGGATATTCCGTAAACGGTCTTGCCGCAAGCGACTCTGTTTCCGATATATTGGGAGCTTTCGCATTCTCTTACGAAACGATTGACGGCGTCGGAGAATACGTTATAACCATTTCCGGCGCAACTTCGGCGGAAAACTATAACGTGGTTTACAAGTCAGGTAAACTTATAGTAACGCCCTACGTTATTTCTGAAAACGATATAATTTGGTTGGATAAAGAGGGTGGAACGGCTCTCGGAAGCAGCGGTAAATTCGAATATACTTATACCGCCGGCGTAATGATGCAACCCCATGCCGAAGTGAAAGTTCTTGTAAACGGCGAAACGGTAACTCTTACGGTGGAAGGCGGTAAAATCGCCGTTGGTTACGGTTACGAGGCGGTTATCACCGAAATAACGGGAGAATTTGCGGCAAATTACGCGCTTCCCGCCGAAAGCTTGAAAGTGATTTTCGATATCCTTCCCAGACCTGTTTCGGGTAAAATAATTTGGGATTACGAACCGCTCTATTATAACGGTGAAAAGCAGATTCCTCATGCGTACTATTTCATGGAAGAAGGCGGCACGAGGTACGAGCTCGACGTAACGGTAAACGGCCCGGCGATTAACGTAGGTTCTTATACCGCAACCGTTTCGCTAAAAGATACCAATTATACATTAACCGGCAGCACAAGCATTAACTTCAATATAGTGCCCAGACCTGTATATATAGTTGTTGGCGACGCGGAAATAAGATACGGCGGAAACGTATCTTCCGATATAGTGAGCTGGTCATACAGTGAAGGAAGCATGCGGTTTGTAAACGGCGACGCATATTCCATTAACTTCTTATTCGGTGAAATTAACGGTATAGGCAAATATCCTATAAGCGCGCAGTTCGTTTGCGATAAGTCGGAAAATTACAATGTGACGTTTGTAGGCAGCTGGGCGAGCGCGGGAGCGGATAACGGAAAGTTCGGAACGCTTACGGTGATTAAAGCCGTCTACGATATGAGCGGCGTAACGTTCGCGGGTACGGAAACGGCATACGACGGTAAAACGCATAAAATTATAATCAACGGTTTACCAGAAGGCGTTACGGCCGTATGCGAATACGTTAGCAAAGGTTTCGGTTACGGTACTAACGGCGTTAAAAACGCGGGTGTTTATACCGTTAACATAACTTATTCCGGCAATGAAAATTATGAAGATATTGCGCCCGTTACGGCGACTCTTACAATCAGAAAAGCTTCTCTTACGGTAAAAGCGAACGACGGAGAAATAACTTACGGCGAAGAACCGAAAAACTTCGGTATTACCTGTACCGGGTTGGTTGCCGGCGAAAGCGCCGCTGACGTTTTGAACGGCGAGCTCGGCTTCACGTTCGGTTACGTTAAAGGTTCCAGCGTAGGAAATTATTCGTTTACGCCTTACGGACTGTCGGCGGAAAATTATGAAATAAATTACAGAGTAGGCACTTTAAAAGTTGTCCCCAAACCCGTTACGGTAACCTGGTACGACGACGAAACGGAAAGTTCGCAGAACTTTGTATATTATTACGACGGAACTACGAGTTTCGTTCCCCACGCCGTAGCCGGAGGGCTTATCGAAGGCGACTCCGTATTGCTTACGGTATCGGGCGGGCAACGTTTTGCCGGACTCGGTTACGTTGCAAAGGTCACGGGCTTAAGTAATCCCAATTATGCTTTACCCGTAGACGGTAGCGGACAGTGCAGTTTCGACGTAATGACAAAGCCGTATAACATCGTTTGGGATAATACTCCCATATATTACAACGGCGAGGTTCAGATGCCTAAAGCCTATTACTTTGACGAAGAAGGCGTAAGGCGCGAACTTGTTGTTACGGTTACAAAAGAATCCAAAGACGTCGGCGAATACATCGCAAGAGCTATGCCTCGCGACGACGACCCCAACAAAGATTTGATAAGCGGAGATTCCACGCACGGATTTACAATACTCAAGCTTAAAGTTTCCGTGATAATCGATTCCGTTGCGGATATAATTTACGGAGAGCAATTTACTCTTTCGCAGAACGGTTGGTCCTATGCCGCGGGCAGCGCGCATTTTGCGGCTGGAGACGGTAACCCCGTAGTTCTTTCTTCCGTCGCCACGACTGTTGGCGTAGCCGCGGGCAGATACGCGATTACAGGTAAGTGCGGCAATTCCAACTATGAGGTGGAATTTACCGAAGGTTGGATAAACGTTAAAAAAGCTTCTCCCGATTTAAGCGGAGTGGAATACGGAAAACTTACGGTTACGTACGACGGATTGTCGCATGCTCTCGAAATTACAGGTTTACCTTCTTATTTAAAGGCTGTTTGCACTTATATTAAAAACGGCGTCGTAATGGGTATAAACGGAGTAATTGACGCGGGCGAATATAAAGTAATAATTACGTTTACGGCGGATTCCGACAATTACGAAATTCCGGAAAACGTAGAAAAAACATTTACGATAAATAAAAAACAGTCCGATTTGTCGGGAATAAGATTCGACGACATAGCTCTCGATTACGACGGAAACGTCAAAAATATATATGTTACGGGTACGGCTGAAGGCGTTGCAAACGCAATTTATACTTATTATAAAGCCGACGGTGTAACCGAACTTATCGACGGAGCTATAGACGCCGGCGTTTATAAGGTAAAAGTCGAATTTGAATTCGACGACAACCATTACGGTTCGGGCGAACCCGTTTGGGCTGAGCTCACCGTCAACAAGGCGCAACTTACCGTTACGGCAAACGACGGCAGCGTGGTTTACGGACAAAATGCGGTTGCAGGCGGATACGGTTATACCGTTGAAGGTCTTGCATTTAACGATTCCGCAGACGACGTGCTGGGCAACATTGTATTTTCTTTCGCGGCTTATGAAGGCGCCGGCGAACACGAGAACGTTATAGAGCTTAGCGGCAACAATTACGCGGATAACTATGTTATCGAGTACGTATTCGGAACGCTCACGGTTACTCCTCGCGAAATTACCGCTACATGGCAGAAGAGTGAAACGGATACCGATACAAACCTTGCGTATACCTATGAGGAAGGTAAAGTATATATCCCTTATGCCGTTGCAGGCAATACCGTTAACGGAGATACGCTGGTTCTCAAAGCCGAAGTTGAAAGAGAAAAGGTCGGAGACGGGTATGTTGCGGTAGTTACGGGTATCTATCTTGCGGACGGAGTAACAGCTGCTGCCAATTACAAACTTCCCGCCGAAGGTATAAGAACGGTGTTTACCGTTGCATACGAAAATCCCGTTGAATACGAAATAGTTTGGAACTACTCAACTATGTATTACGACGGTACGGCTAAAAAACCCACGGCAAGCTATTATGACGGAGCGGTCGGCAAATTTATTTCGGTTAAGCCCGAAAATATCGGGGTATACGACAAAGACGGAAGGGCGACGCAGGCAGTTAACGCAGGCGATTACGTGGCTAAGATAATAAATTCCGATGAGCCGTTTGTAAATGCCGACGAAGAATTTTCTTTCTCCGTAACTCCCCGTTCGGTTTATATAACCATCGGCGATATAAGTATAAAATTCGGTGAAACTCCGGATATGAGCGCGGTGAGCTGGACTTATGCTTCACAGTCGGCGGAACACAAATTCCTTGAAGGCGACGACTACGATTTAACATTCGCTTGCGGAGAAATAACTGCGGCAGGCAAATATCCTATTGCGTGCACGTTCAAGGGTAATTTGAATTACGATGTAATATTCACAGGCGGCAGTTGGGCAAGCGGCGGTTCGGATACGGGCAGTTGCGGTACTCTTACCGTAAATAAAACTCCTTACGATATGTCCGGAGTGGTATTCACCGGTACGGAAGTCGTTTACGACGGCGCCGAACACCTGATAACCGTTAAAGGATTGCCTAACGGAGTTACTGCCGAGGTTGTCTATGTGCTTGACGGTATAGAGCGCGCAGGCGCGGTAAACGTGGGCGTGTACGGCGTTACCGTAACGTTTGTCGGCGACGGCAACCATGAAGATATCCCCGCAATGTATACCACGCTTACCGTTAAAAAAGCGCGCCTTACGGTTACGGCAAACGACAGTACGGTAGTATACGGCGACGAACCGGTAGCCAACGGAGTGTCCTATAACGGTTTTGTGAACGGAGAATCCCAGACGACCGCGGGTATATTCGGCGGCGCGCTTGCGTTCGAATTCGGATATGTTGCGGGCGGAAACGCCGGCAGTTACAGGCTTACGCCTAAGGGACTTACTTCCGAAAATTACGAAATAATATTTGTTCCGGGCGTGTTGACCGTAGAAAAACGAACGATAACGGTACATTGGTTTAACGATGAAACCATGAGTTCCGATACGCTCAAATATACTCAGGACGGATTATCGCATCTTCCTTATGCGGAAGCGGGAAACGTAATATCCGGCGACAGAGTGGTGCTTACGGTTAGCGGTGCGCAGACGGCGGCCGGCATAAATTACAGAGCGGAAGTTACGGCTGTAAGTAATTCAAATTATAAACTTCCCAAAGACGGCGCAACAGTAGGATTCGATATAATTCCTTCCGCATACGTAATAGTTTGGGAAAGCGCTCCGTTCGTTTACAACGGAGAAGAGCAGAAGCCCGGAGCTTATTACTTCACCGCAAACGGTGAAAGGGTGGAACTCAATGTTTCCGTGAACGGCGGTGCGGCCGTGCGCGCGGGAACATATACGGCTGTGGCAACGTTGGCGGGCGGAAACGTAACGCTGACGGGCGAATCCGAACACGAGTTTACTATCCAAAAACGCAAAGTTTCGGTAATCATAAACAACGTAACGGCGGAATACGGCGATACGGTAACTTTTAACGGTTGGAGGTACGCCGACGGAAGTCAAACTTTTGTCGGGGGAGAACCAATCTTCCTTACGAGTTCGGTAACTGTAAATTCCACTGTTGGAAAATACGCAATAACGGGTATATGCACCGATTCGAGCAATTACGACGTAACGTTCACAAACGGCGTTTACACGGTTGAAAAAGCAACGGTATTCGCGCCTGAACTTACGGATAAAATTTATAACGGTCAGCGTTTGACGGCGGATATTCCCGCAGGCAAATATATCGTTGTGTTTAACGACGGCGGTATAGACGCGGGTGTATACAGAGTTGTTATTCAGCTCGCCGATTATGTGAATACGAGATGGAGCGATACAACCCTTGCTGCGATAACTCTGGAATTTAACATTTTGCAAGCGGAAAACGAATGGACTACGGAATTCGAGGTTCGCGGCACCGTTGTGGCAGGAAGCGGTAATATGTATATAACCCGCCCCGAGCCCAAGTTCGGCAATGCGAGCGCGGTTGTTATAAAGTATTTCAGCGATTCGGCTTGTACAAAGGAAATAACCGAAGAATATGTAAAAACGGAAGCTCCTCAGGGTACGTATTATGCTCAGGTTTCGCTTGCGGGAACGGCAAACTACGGCGAGTTGATTTCCGTATATTCGTTCACTGTTACGGGAACACTTTCGGTAAAACTTAATTGGACCAACAAAGATTTGGTTTATAACGGTGAAGAACAAGCGCCCGTAGCTTACGTTTGGCTTAACGGAGAACAGATATTCCTTACAGTTAGCGGCGCAAATAAAAATGCCGGAACATATACGGCGGAAACCGATATGCAGGCTGTGGACGGAACAGATTTAAGCGGTTACGTATTCGACGAAAGCGGTGAAAGCACTTCGATTGAATATGTAATTAAACCGAGAAGTTTGACCGTGCATATAGACGATGACGCGGAAAGCGTTTACGGCGCTTTGACTATCGACGTAAACAGACTCAATTGGACGGTAACGCAGGGCAGTGTTATGGCCGGCGACGACCTTGATATTACGTTTACATGCGAAGTAAACGATGTGCAGACGGCGGAGGCCGGCAAATACCCGATTATTCCTTCGTGCGGCAACGCAAATTACGACGTTACATTCAGAGGAAGTTGGGGAAGCGACGACGAGCTTAACGGCAAAGCCGCGACATATACCGTAAGTAAAGCCAATATAAGCGTTTCCAAAAATTCTTCCACATGGTTCGACGAGGACGGCGTAATAGACAGATTCCAAAACTACTTTATAACTCTCGGCGAAAAGGACGAAAGCGGAGAATACAAATATCTGACCTTAAAGGGCGGAAAAACCGCAACGGTAACTTACAGCGTTAATATCGATAAGTATGACGCGACCCTGCACGACGGTATGACAATCGCTCAGATAATGCAGATGTTTGCGGTTGGCGAGCAGTCTAACGCTCCCGAAATAAAGCAAGCCGGAAGCTGGGTAGTTTATTATCGGATAGAGGCGGAAAGTCATGAAACCAAGTACGGTATCTGGAAAGTTCGTATCGAACCGAAAGACAAGTATGTAACAGTAACGTTCCTCAAACCTTATACGGTAACTTACGGAGAAACGGTAAAAGGTAAAAACCTTCTTCCCGAACTTCTTGACGGCGGATATCTCGAAATAGGCGGAGCGTTTAAAAACGACGCGGCTGATTACGAACAGCTTAAACTTCTCGCACGCGCGTTTGCTTATGAAGACGTGAGTGAAACGGACGGATTTGTAGATGTAAATTCCGATGTGAGAAAATACGTTATAAGGCTTAGTTTCACCGAGGCTGCGTTGCAGAATCCTATGTATGCGAATCTCGAATTCAAATACAGCGCGACAAACGAACCCAACTCCGATACAAACCTTGATAAATATGAGGTAAACGCAAGAAAAATTACCGCGGAATGGGGTGAAAAATCTTTTGAGTACGACGGCGAAGAACATATTCCTTCTGTAACGCTTAAAGGTTTCATTCCTGTGGACGGGGTCGGCTCAACGGTAAAACTTGACGAGCTTAAATTAGGTCAAACGACTCAGATAGAGCTTGCAAACGGCGATATAATCAACGTAACCGTGAAAATTTTCAGCGGTACGGACGCAGTAAATGCGGGAACTTTCGGTATAAAGATTTCGATAGACAACGCAAATTATAAACTCGACGAAAATACGGACGCGGTTACGGTTGTTATAACCATGCCTCCGGAACCGGAACCCGAAGGGTTTAGAATGCCCGTCTGGGCGATTGCGGCAATAGCCGGCGGATTTGCTTTGATGTTGCTTCTCATAATAATACTTATAGCCGTAAAACGGCGCGGGTCAAGCGTTGCCGGCGGCGGGTATATTGACGAAGACGGATTTACCGAAGATTATTCCGAGGAGCTTGACAAAGAATAAAAAGCATAACGTTTAACAAAAAAATTATAAAAGCAGCCTAAAGGTTTTTACAGTTAGGCTGTTTTTATACAAATGCAAAATTTAGTTTTAAAGGAGGATTTTTATGAAAACGATATTTAAAAACACGTTTAAAACTACGAAATTCATTATTTTAAGTATTATTTTTATCGTTGCTTGTTCGGCGGCCTGTTGTGTAAATTATTTTATCAACGCAAAAACCGAAACGGTTGCTTCCGCCGCGGATAGTTACGATACGGCGCTTATGAACGAATGGAATTCCAAAGTTGAGGCAAGTACAAGCGCTAGACCTCAGATGTTTAAACTGACAAAAAACTGGGTAGCCGCACAAAGCGGATTCGGTACGGGAACAGGTTTTGAAGAAGGGCATAGCCGCTCATTATTAGTACCAAGTTATAAAAATATTATATTGGATTTAAACGGATATAAATTAGACCGTAATCTTTCAACGTATATTGACTGGGGCTGCGTAATAACCGTTAAAGGAACTCTTACCATAAAGGACAGTTCATCGTCAAAAACGGGAGTAATTTGCGGCGGATATAACGGCAACTACGGCGGAGCTATAGTAGTGGACGGAGGAAAGTTTACTCTTGAATCGGGAAAAATCGCCGATAATGTTTGTAAATATTACGGAGGGGCGGTGTATCTTGTAAACACCAACGCAACGTTTATTATGAACGGCGGCACGATTAGCGATAATTTGTGCGGATACGAAACGTCAAACGGCGTTTACGTGGGCGATAAAGGAACATTTTTAATGAACGGAGGGGCGCTGTACGGCGGTGTGAAGGTATCAGAAAACGGAACATTTTCGCATGACGGCGGCACTGTTAACGACAAAAACCCGCCGAAAACTTTAACGGATACTACTCGAGACGTCAGAGTTATTTATGACGGACAAAAACATTACATAACTGTTTCGGCTACAGGTTTTTATCCCGACGATTATTTAAGCACTAAAGCTACAATCCGATTCGGCGTTTCGGCGGATAATTGTAATCTTACTGCGTGTCCTACGGTAACAAACGTTTCGGAGAGCACGACAATCTATTATAAAGTTACTTTTAAGGATACGTATAAAGATTTTACGGGCAGTGCAAAAATTACGGTTACGCCGAGGAGTTTGGCGGCGAATACGGAGTTTTCTACTATTGCCGACCGGACGTACACGGGTACCGAAATCGTTCCCGAATTTACCGTAAGCAATTCGGCTTTAACAATCGCTGACAAAACGCTTGTAAACGGCACCGATTTTACGGCGGAATTTTCCGATAATATAAACGCGGGTACGGCAACGATCACTTTGACGGGAAAAGGCAATTTTACGGGTACCTGCATAAAAACTTTTAATATCGTCAAGGCGGCGGTAACGGATGCTACCGCCGACGTAAACGTTGTGTACGACCGCGCGCCTCACGGAATAACCGTATCGGTTACGGGTTTTATCGGCGACGATACGTTTGAAAATTCGTCGGCGGTAGTAAGATACGGAATTTCAAGCGGGGCTTTCACGCTTGACGAAAGCCCCGTGTTAACGGACGCGGGCAGTCCGTTAACGATATATTATCAGATAACTTTTGCAAACTACAACACCGTAACGGGAAGTAAAACGGTAACGATAACAAGCCGCGATTTAAGCGGTTCGGTAATATCCGTTTCGGGTGAATACGTTTATATCGGTTCGGAAATAACGCCGGAGTATACGGCGGCGGATGCGGAACTTAAAGGAGAAAATAAATCTCTTATGCTCGGCACGGATTATACTGCGGTTATAACCGATAATTTAAATGCGGGTACCGCTACAATTACTCTTACCGGCACGGGTAACTTTTCCAGTGTAAAATCGCAGACGTTTGAGATAAAAAAAGCTATACTTACGGATGTTTCGGAAGGCGTTAACGTAATTTATGACGGTTTGGCTCATCAAATTACCGTAAACGCAACCGGTTTTATGGGCGAAGACGGTATGAAGGACGGCAGTATTTTGTATTGTCTTACCGAGGACGGAACATTTGTCGCTGAACTACCTTCAGTTACAAACGTTTCGGATAGTAAAGAAATATATTATAAAGTAACCTTCGATAATTACGAAATGTTGCAGGGAAGCCGTATAGTAACGGTAACTCCGAGAGATATATCGGCGGGTACCGTTATAAAGGTTACTGGCAGTTACGAATATAACGGCGCGGCGATAATACCGAATTACACTGTGGAGAACGAAGGTATACTAGCGGCGGATAAGAGTCTTAAAGAAGACGTTGACTTTATTGCCGGTTATTCCGATAATGTTAACGTCGGCACGGCGAAGATAAAGTTAAAAGGTACGGGCAATTTTACGGGAGAAGCAACTCAAACGTTTGAAATAAAAAGCGACTCTGACACACCGGTTGACCCCGAAGAACCCGACAAACCCGAGCCTCCTAAGGAAGAGGATAAAGACGACTCCGGCGCGGAAAACGAAGGAACTTTTAATCCGGCTGTTGTAATAGTTCCGGTTGCGGTAGTGGTTGTAGGTGCGGGTTGTGCAGCTACGGGCATAATTATTAAAAAGCGCAGAAAATAAAGTATAATCAACCCTTTTCAGCGCTGTAATTAATTTGAACTATTAATTGTTAGATATATATAATGTGGAATATAAAATCTGTTAAATATTAACTTATTTTGAGTCGAATATAGTTTAAAAAGCGTGTTAGAACCTTTTATATAAAAATTCGGTTGCCATTTTAAAAATCGTTTTATATAATACAAACAATAATATTATTTGGAGGCAAATATGAAATCTACATCGAAGCGCGTTACGGCTGCCTTAGTTGTCGCCGCTTACGCATTAATGGTTTTATGGGGTTTGTTGTCTTTTTTGTTCCCCATAAGAGTAAACGCCTTGGTTAACGACAGAAATGTGGGACTTACATATTTTTACGACGAGCTTGGTCGTAATCCAATGGCCGAAAGATTTTACAAAGCTTTTGAAAAGCTTGAAGAAAACGGCTCTTTTAAAAGAGGTCAGGTTGATTTGGACTTGGTTGCCGAAGGCGTTGTTACAGGCGCGGAGGTTACCGAGTACGTGGATAACGGCAACCCCAAAATTCCCGTGGCTTTCGGTTCGGGAAGAGACGCGTTTTTAATGGATAATCCCGATTTGTTTTATATAGATATTTTCGGCGTTTCAATAAGCGCCGGTTCTTCGGGCGGTCAAAACGTTGCGTATATGGATACCAGCCGCGTATCTTCGCTTTACCGCGGCGGCGGAATAAACGGTGAAAGCGCAGTTGAAAGCGCTATCAACGCTTATGAAGCAAAGATTGCGGAAATAGTCAGCGTTGCAAGCACAAAATCTACCGATAAAGAAAAAGTTGAATACGTAAATAAGTACATAATAGACCATACCGAATATTCCTACGGTACTCAGATAACGGACGGAGTAAACGTATCCATACCCGGCGTAGCCGAATTTGTGGATACTTCCTACGGAGCGCTTGTAAACGGTAAAGCGTTATGCGGCGGTTATGCAAAGGCGTTTAAAGCCGTTATGGATAGACTTAACGTGCCTTGCGTGCTTGTTCAGGGCAGTTCCCGTTCTACGGGTTCCGAGGCGTACGTTGCGCACATGTGGAATTACGTAAGAGTTGAAGGCATGTGGTATGCGGTTGACGTAACCTGGAACGACACAAGCGAAAAGCATGAAGAATGGTTGCTTGTAGGCGAACAGACTATGTCTATCGATCACATTACCGACGGCGTTATATCTTCTTCTAATTTCGAATTGAAATATCCCGCGTTGAAACCTTTTAATTACGGCGTGGACGAGGACGCAAGCGGTATGAATTTAAAAGGGGAATACCAGAAAACGGACGATAATCATGGTACGAATTTAACTCTTGACGTTGTTTACGACGGCAAAGGCGCAAAAAAACTTATCGAGGACGGCAAATATCTTGTTTACCGTTTGGGCGATTATAAAAACGGCGCTATAGTTTGGGAAAATTGGTACGAAACCGTGGCTTTTACCGAATACGGAGTGGGTTTCGCAGAAGTAGATCACGAGGATAAAACGGTTTTTCACATTACGCCCAACATGCAGTATATTCAATTCGGGTTAATGGATTATGCGCCCGACGAAACTCTTTATGTTTTCGGCGATCCTATAACCCGCCCCGACGGCTCTATTATTTATCTCACTTACGTTCAGGAAGAAATGACCGACGAGCATTTAACCAACGTAAGCGCGCCTTACTGTAACGATGCTTTCGGGACTTATGTTGCTCCTCCCTGGCCTATAAAAGTTACGCCCGGTAATACCGGAGACTTGAAAGTTGAAGGTACCTACGATGTTACTATAAAATATTCCGAAAAGCTTGTGCTTGCGGACGGAGTTACCGACCCTAACTCTGTAGGGCTGGATATTACTACGGCGCGCGGTAATAATACTATAGCCGAGAATGTAAAAATTGAAAATTTTAAATGGGACGGCAACGATACTATTACTTTCACTTTGACGCCCAGCCAGATGTTTATACATAATCAGACCGACTATTTCATAATTCCTACAAATGTCGTAGGAGCCGAAAGCGGTAAAGTTCCTCATTATACCACGTACAGTTTTAAGAGGAAGAGCGTTGTCTGCAGTAAGATATTCAACGACGGCAGACTTTATATGAACGTAATGGGCGATCCCAAGATGCTCGATACTTCGGACGTTTCCATGAACGGTTTCAAGGACGAAAACGGCAATTGGTGCGCGGAGAATCAGAGAAGTCAGCTCCTTCTCGTTGCAAGCAGACCTTCCGATAAAAAGTCCGAGCAGTTGGAAAACATGCTTGAAGGTTCCGAAACGGGGCTTGAACAGGGCGACGTTATTGAAACCGCAACATATGAAATAAACCTTCAGATTTGCGGCGTTGTACGTAACGTGCCCAACGGTTCGTATATGCGCGTAGCGTTCGGTTTTCCCGAAGAATTCGGATCCGATACCGAAGAAGTAACTTATAAAATTTATCACTACGACCATGACGAGCACGGCAATATTATCGGCGTCAGAGAAATACCCGTTATAATTACCCAATACGGTATAATTGCGGAAGTGGACAGTTTCAGTCCCTTTGCTTTGGTTAAAGTGAAAGCGGATAGCGCCGCCGCTCAGAAGAGCGATAAGAGCATTTACGCAAGCAGCGGCAACGGCGGAACAATCAGCAACAGCGGTATAAGCAGCGTAGCCGAGGGTGAAAGCAAAGAATATGTGTTTACTCCCGAAGACGGATTCGAGGTCGGCACGGTAACTTTGAACGGAACTGTTTTGGATTCTTCCAGATATGAGGGCAATAAACTTACGCTTACGGCGGACGAGTTGAATTCCGATAATACTTTGGACGTCGCTTATGTAACCGCATCTTCCAAAGCCGTTTACGAAGAAAAGAACGTAACGCTTAAAACGCCTAACACCATAGTTGTAAAGACTTCCGATATTCCCGAAGCTATCTTCAACAAAACTTCGTTCGATAATTCCACAACCGGAAACGGTAACGGCGGCGAACCTATGAACGATACTTTGGCGGCGGGTATAGCTATTTCCTGCGTGCTTGTTGCGGCGGCTGTCGCGGCGGGTGTAGGTATAGTGATATACGTTAAAAAGCACAAATCAAAAATTTAAAATTTATTCAAGAAAAAATAAGAACCCCCCGACCGGTAAGGTCGGGGGGTGTTTTTCGCGTTTTTTTATACACCTATTATGCTATTAGATGTACATATACAAAGAAAGTGTACCGCAAATATTTACGTAAGTCAAGAGATTTTTGCAAATTACATTGTAATATACTTCAATAATTGTATAAAATTGGTTAAATTATACATTGCTTCATAACAAAATATTCATAAAAATTGTAATTTGTACACCTAATAGCATATTAGGTGTACATTTATGCGGCGCCGCACCGCACGGTTTTAAAAAAATTGTGAAATGATGTGGTAGTCAAGCGGTGCGGCGCCTATTTGTTTTTAACTAATTTTAAAGCAAAAATCAATTAAAACGGAAAATCAGATTGTTTGAGGTACTTGCTATGAATAAATTAACGATTAATAAGGTAAAACTTACCGCAATAATATCTTTGGCGGTCAGTTTTTTATGCTGTCTTATAATATCGTTTACGGGATTTTTTGCCGCGCCGGCAGACGCGTCGGCTGTGGGAGCGCAGTTTAATTTCGAAGCAAGCGCGAATAAAGCGACAAGACTTACAAGCTTGCAGGGGTTATTTGCAAAAATAAACGGCGGAACGGCGGCAAATAATTACGCAACTTTCAGCTCGGCGTTAGGCGATAACGTTAAAGATTCCAGACAAATAAATTCGTACATAAAAATCAACGGCAACAATTGGCAGGTTGTTTACGCATCCCGCGCCGACTATAATTACGGCGCCACGTCTAAGGGCGACGTAATTGCCACCGTATATCTTGCTTCGGATATAGTCGCGAACAATCAGAATCAACAGATGTTCAGTACCTGGTTGTCGGAAGACACGAGTAGATCGTATCCCTCAAATATGTATTCTTCGAGCTTTGCAAGAAGTCAGCTCAACGGTACCCATTACGTGGCAAGCGAAAACGCAGGCGCTTTGTCTGCGGGCGATCAGGCGGCAGTGTGGAAATCGGTGCAGGACGCTTACGGCAAATTTATGGCGGTTCCGGCAAATATGGGCTGGCAGGAAAAATTAAGCGCGGTAACGCATATAACCAACGAGACAAACGCCGCGAATGACGCCTGGGGCACGCCCGATAACGGTGCGCCTTCGCCCGATTATTCCAAAAAAAGCAGATATACCGATTGGAAATACGATAAATTGTGGCTTCCCGCACAGGCGGAAGTGGGTTGCGGTAATTTTAACGGCGCGGAAAGGAACG
>CATKAP010000211.1 GCA_949746255.1 uncultured bacterium | reverse complement strand
CCGTAGTAGCGGGAGAAGACTCCATTACCGTAAACGGTAAAACGATTAAAATTTATGCGGAAAAAGACGCCGCAAACCTTCCTTGGTCTAAGCACGAAGTAGACGTAGTTTTGGAATGCACAGGTTTCTATTGCTCAAAAGAAAAGGCGTCCGCACATATCAAAGCCGGCGCTAAGAAGTGCGTAATTTCTGCTCCTGCAGGCAACGATTTGCCTACGGTTGTATTCAGCGTAAACGAAAAAACGCTTAAAGCAAGCGACACCGTAATATCGGCGGCAAGCTGCACTACAAATTGTCTTGCGCCTATGGCTGATACTCTTAACAAGCTTTGCAAAATTAAAAAAGGTTACATGACCACTATTCACGCATACACAGGCGATCAAATGGTTCTTGACGGACCCCATCGTAAGGGAGATTTAAGAAGAGCAAGAGCGGCGGCTATCAATATTGTTCCCAATTCCACAGGTGCGGCAAAAGCTATCGGTCTTGTTATTCCCGAACTTAACGGCGTTCTCGATGGTTGCGCACAGCGCGTTCCCGTTCCTACCGGTTCTCTTACACAACTTATAGCCGTATGTGAAGGAGAGGTTGACGCAAACGCTGTTAACGGCGCAATGAAGGCTGCAGCTTCGGCTTCCTACGGATATACCGAAGAAGAAATCGTTTCTTCCGACGTTATAGGTATGTCTTACGGTTCGTTGTTTGACGCCACGCAGACGAAATGTATGCCTCTCGGCGACGGTACTACACTTGTAAAGGTAGTAAGCTGGTATGACAACGAAAATTCTTACACTTCTCAGATGGTAAGGACTATAAAGTACTTTGCCGAATTAAAGTAATTTAATTAAATTCAGAGCCCGACTTTTGAAGTCGGGCTTTTATATTTTATTAATTTCTCTAAAACGTTCGAAGATGTTTTCTATTTCGAGTAAAAAATCCTTACGGTTAAATTACCGTAAGATTTTTTATCATAGTTTAATTTAAACATTAAATCTGAACAGCACAACGTCGCCGTCTTTTATAACGTATTCTTTGCCTTCGGAACGGACTTTTCCTTTCTCACGTGCGCCGACTAACCCACCGCATTCCAAAAGGGTTTGCCAATCTACGACCTCGGCGCGAATAAATCCTTTTTCGAAATCGGTATGAATTTTTCCCGCCGCTTGAGGAGCCTTTGTTCCGTTTACTATAGTCCAGGCTCGAGTTTCTTTTTCGCCCGCCGTAAGATATGAAATCAACCCCAATAATGAATAACTTTTTTTAATAAGGCGGTTAAGTCCGCTTTCTTCGAGTCCTAGTTCATTTAAAAACATTTTACATTCTTCGGAGTCCATTAGAGACAACTCTTCTTCGGTTTTGGCGCATATTACCATAACTTCGCTACCTTCTTTTTCGGCGTAATCTTTAACGATTTTAACGAGAGGAAGGGAGTTTTCGTCTTTTCCCATATCGAATTCCGAAATGTTTGCGGCATATATTACAGGTTTGTCAGTTAATAGAAATAAATTTTCCATAAACGGCTTTTCTTCTTCGGTACAGTTGAACAATCTTGCGGGCTTTTCTTCGCTTAAAAACTTTTCTAATTTTTCCAAAAAAGCAAATTCGAAAGAAGCTTCTTTATTTGCCCCGCCGCGCGCAGTGTTACGTATTCTGTCTTGACGCTTATTTACCGCTTCTATATCCGAAAGAATAAGTTCAAGGGTGATTGTTTGAATATCTTCCACAGGAGAAATTTTATTGTTTACGTGCGTTACGTTTTCATCTTCGAAACAACGTACAACGTGCACAATCGCGTCACATTCTCTTACATGCGATAAAAATTTATTACCCAAGCCTTCGCCGCGGGAAGCGCCTTTAACCAATCCCGCAATATCCACAAATTCAACAATAGCGGGGGTAACTTTTTTGCTTTGATATAGTTCGGCAAGTTTATCAAGCCTGTTATCGGGAACTGCAACCACGCCCACGTTAGGTTCTATTGTACAAAAAGGATAGTTGGCGGCTTCTGCGCCTGCATGCGTAATTGCATTGAATAATGTGGATTTACCGACGTTGGGTAATCCTACGATACCTAATTTCATTGTATTACCTGT
>CATKAP010000210.1 GCA_949746255.1 uncultured bacterium | reverse complement strand
TCGGGGTCGAACCGACACGGTATCGCTACCACTGGATTTTGAGTCCAGCGCGTCTGCCAATTCCACCACAGCGGCAAACAACAATACAATTATAATATATTAAAAATTTAAAATCAAGCGTTTTTATTTAATGTGTTGATTTTATTGCTGAAAAGTGTTATACTTTATAGCATGAAAAAATTTGTTTTAATTGATGGTAACAGCCTTTTTAACCGTGCGTTTTATGCAACTCCTATATTTACAACCAAAACGGGAATGCCTACAAACGCCATTTTTGGATTTGTAAAATTGCTGTTTAAAATAGAAGAAGATTTACAGCCCGACTATCTTTTGGTTGCTTTCGATATGAAGGCGCCTACTTTCAGGCATAAAATGTACAAGGGTTATAAATCTACGCGCAAACCTATGCCGGAAGAGCTCGCCGTTCAGGTAGAGCCTTTAAAAAATCTTTTAAAGGCCATGCGCGTTGCAATTTATCAACAGGAAGGAATTGAAGCCGACGATATTTTGGGAACGCTTTCCGCTAAATTTGACGTACACAGTTATATTTATACGGGCGACAGAGACAGTTATCAGTTGGTAGGACCAAAAACCGACGTTTGTTTTACAAAACGCGGCGTGAGCGATTTATTATGTTTGAATACGGAGAATTTTACCGAGGAAACGGGACTTGAAAGTCCTTCTCAAGTTGTTGATTTAAAGTCGCTTATGGGCGACGCTTCGGATAATATTCCGGGCGTTGCGGGAGTAGGCGAAAAAACGGCTTTAAACCTTCTTAAATCTTATCAGACTCTTGAAGGCATTTACGAACATTTGGAAGAATTAAAAGGAGCGGTAAAAACCAAACTGACCGAAGGGAAAGATATGGCTTTTATGTCGTATCAGCTCGCCAAAATAGATAAAAACTGCGATATAAACGTAAAGTTGGAAGATTGCATTGCGCCCGATAAATACAGCA
Organism: uncultured bacterium; assembly: GCA_949746255.1. Lineage (GTDB taxonomy): Bacteria > Bacillota > Clostridia > Christensenellales > Borkfalkiaceae > Coproplasma. Next base: position 2,502 of record CATKAP010000210.1, on the reverse strand, counting down.
TGGAAGTAAAGAAAATTTTTACTGAACTTGAGTTCAGAAGTTTGCTTATGCTTGATATTTTCGACGGTGCCGAAGGTGTACGGGTAAAAGTGGAGTATCCCGAAAAAATTATTTGCAGTAAATATGATAGCGTTGTTTCGGCTTTAAAAAATTGCTCTGTTTTTTCTATAGTTTTAGGTGAAGACTTTGCGGAAATATATGCCGATAAACAATACAGTATAGCCGTTGCAAAAGATATCGGCGACAGTAAAGGTTTGGATTATTTTTCATTTATAGAAATTTTACGGCAAATTTATACCGATAAAACAAAGACCGTAATTTCTTACGATTATAAAAAGCAACTTCATATATTGCATGCTTTGGGAATTTCACCGGAATGCGATTTTCAAGACGTTTCACTGATAGCCTATTTGTGCGGTGATAAAGTATTCGGATCCGTAAACGAATATTGCGTTTTTAACGGATATAATACGGAATATTCCGCATATGCGTTGTCCGAATTATATAAATCGGGTTATGAAAATTTAAAAAACGGAAATATGTGCGCGCTTTATCAAGAAATGGAAAAACCGCTTGTTCCCGTTTTATTCCAAATGGAAAATGACGGAGTTAAAATAAGTTTCGATTTGTTAAACGAGCTTTCCATACAGTATACAGAGTCGCTTAAAGAATTCAAAGCGAAAATATTTGAAGAATGCGGGGTGGAATTTAATTTGAATTCTCCCGCCCAGCTCGGAAAAGTTCTGTATGAAAAAATGGGAATAACGGAAGTTAAGAAAAAGAAAACCGAAAAATACGTTACAAGCGCGGACGTATTGGATAAGATAAGGGATAAATATCCCGTTGTAAATTATATTTTACGTTTTAGACAGCTGCAAAAACTTGTTTCCGCTTATATCGAAGGAATACGTCCGCTTGCGGATAAATCAAGCGGTATAGTTCATACTACTTTTCATCAAACGGTAACCACTACGGGTAGATTGTCAAGTTCAAACCCCAACCTTCAAAGTATTCCCGTAAGAGAGAACGAGGGGAGAGAGCTCAGAAAAATATTTGTTGCAAAGCAAGGCAACGTTTTACTGGACGCCGATTATTCGCAAATAGAGCTCCGATTGCTTGCGCATTTCTCCGGCTGTAAAGAGTTAATAGAAGCTTTTAATTCGGAAGTGGATATTCATGCCGTAACTGCTTCGCAGGTGTTTGGGGTTCCTCTTGACGAAGTTACACCTAAAATGCGCAGAGAAGCTAAAGCCGTAAATTTCGGTATTATATACGGAATAAGCGATTTCGGACTTTCCCGCAATCTTAATGTTTCCGTTTCAACGGCTAAGGGATATATAGATAAATATTTTGAAACATATAGCGCTGTTAAAGATTATATGCGTTCAAATGTGGAATTTGCGCGCGAGCACGGATACGTTGCTACGCTTTCGGGCAGAAAAAGAACAATTGCGGAAATAAATTCTCCAAATTATAATTTAAGGCAGTTTGGCGAGCGCGCTGCAATGAATATGCCGTTACAGGGGTCTGGCGCGGATATTATAAAGCTTGCAATGCTTGGGGTTTCCGAGGAATTGAAAAAACAAGGATTGAAAACTAAACTTGTTTTGCAGGTTCACGATGAATTGATTTTGGAAGCGCCGATGAACGAGACGGAAAAAGCCTCGTTTATATTAAAAGAAAAAATGGAAAATGCGGTTAAATTGAAAGTTCCGCTTACGGTAGAGGTGCACAGTGGCGGCAATTGGTACGAAGCGAAGTAATTTTATTGTTGCAGTAACGGGCGGTATAGGCAGCGGCAAAACCGCTGTTTGCGAAAATCTGAGAGCATGCGGGCAATTTGTGGTTTCATGCGACGACGCTTATTCCGAACTTTTAAACGACGATAAATTTACTGCGATGCTTAATGAAAATTTTAACGGCGTTTTGACTGCGGAAGGTAAACTTGACAGGAAAAAACTTTCGGCAATAGTTTTTTCCGATAAAGAAAAGTTAAATAAGTTAAACGAACTTACCCACGGACCGATTATGGCAAGGGTAAAGGAACTTTGTAAAGATAAAGTATTGGCTTTTTGCGAAGTTCCGTTATTGTTCGAAAACTGTTTTGAAAAATATTTCGATAATGTTATAGTTGTGCTTCGGAACAGACAAGAAAGAATTGATTCTGTTGTAAAGAGAAGCGGTTTAAATTATGAAGAAGTGCTGTTAAGAATAAATTCGCAATACAATTATGAAAAAGGCGAATTTGCGGATTACTTTGTTATACGTAATGTCGGCGATTTGAGTGATTTAAAATACCGTACGGAAGAAATATTAAAAAAATTACTTGATAAAATTCAATAAAGAGTTAATTTTGGCTTGACAATAATTTAAAAATATTATAGAATTTACCTTGCTTTAATAAAGCACTCGTGGCGGAATTGGCAGACGCGCAAGACTAAGGATCTTGTGGTTAACCCCATGCAGGTTCAACTCCTGTCGAGTGCACCAAAGACGATAAAG
>CATKAP010000209.1 GCA_949746255.1 uncultured bacterium | reverse complement strand
GCGTGCGTTCAATTTTTGATAATCTTCTATAAGTTGCCGCTCTTCAGACGAGTAGTTCTCGCCCATCACGGCGGGCGCGGTTGCAGTTCTTGCGCCGAAGTCGTCCTCTAAGCCAAGAAGATAGTCGGCGGAAACGTCAAAAAATTCCGCTAATTTTCTAATTGTATGAATGCTCGGTTCACTTCGATTTTTTTCCCATTCGCAAACAGTATTAGCCGATAAGCCTAAATATTCGGCTAATTTTTTTTGGGTGCATTGCGCTGAATTTCGTAGATATTTCAAGTTTTCTGAAAATTCCATAAAAAAATTTTACAGAAAATCTGTGTACAAATCTTGCAAACTCAAAATTTCTGTGTTATAGTGTTGTGGAAAATACAGAATTTCTGTGTATATACGCGCCCGCAGGCGTGTGTATAAGCGCGTTTAACCCCCGCAAGGGTTTAATACCAAGCCCGCCCGCATAAGTCGTACACGCAGCGGGAATGAAACCTGATAATTTGGCTGTCTGACTTTTCTGCGATTTAGTGAGCAAAACCGCACGCTCTTCCTTGGCGACACCGTAGGAACGTTAAGTGCTTATCAGACGAAAAAAACCACTTGGTAGCTGTTTTGCAATCAACAGTTGGTTTTTAATGATAACCGTTTTTAACCATTGCGTACGAAGAAAAAAACGGAAGTTGGACGTTTTCGGGGTTCGTCGAAAATCAAAACCCCGCTAATATGCACCCGCGCGGTGGAACTCCGTAAAGGTGCTTGCAAATCTCGGCTCCTGCACCGCCATAAACGGCGCGGGGGTTGAGATTAAGGGAAACAACAGCCCGCAAGGGCGTTGAAATATATTTTTTAGGAGATTTGCAAAAATGACAAAACAGGACTTCCAAGAGCTTAAAAACAAAATCGGCGCGGCACGCGTTGAAGAATTGCGGCATTATTGGAACGAAGAAACCGAGGACGAGGATACGCAAGAATGGCGCGATGAAATAACCGCCGTTGACGAACAGCTTTTAATCGAAGAATGGGACAACAACTATAACACGGGTATATTAAAACTCTGCGAAGAAATTCTTGAAACTGAACGTGAATTCAACGAAGCGCGCAAGCGCCGCGGGGTGCAGTAATGAAAGGCTTTATTGAGGTCACCTACAAAGGTGAGGCAAAATACACAATTCACATAAATCAAATAATTTGGTTTTGCACATACGCATTGAACGGCGGAAAAACAACTTTGATTTTACACGACGGAACGCGTTTTATCGCCGACGAAAGCTACGACGAAGTTAAAGAACTGATTGCAAAGGCGGTGCAGTAATGAAAAACGATTTATTGCCTTGCGAAGTGAACGCGCGCGCAACCTGCGAAACGTGCAATTTACATAATAACGGTTGCCCTATCGAAACAATGTGCGGAGCTAAGGGGGCTTATGACATAGTCAAAGCATTTAACCCCATTAAGACCACCGCCAAAGCGGGCGCGGATATTCCGAAGCTCGTAAAAGCGAAGTTTCCCGATTACTACAATTATTTCAATTCAAATCCGATTTTTGATTGGAAGAACCTTGACGGTATACTTGATTTTTTATACTTCCACGCAAAAATTTTGCACGTTACCGAAGCT
>CATKAP010000208.1 GCA_949746255.1 uncultured bacterium | reverse complement strand
TGCCTTTAACGCCGTTAACTTCCACGTTTACCCAATCTTTAGCGTTTTCCAAAGGCGCGTTGCCTCCGCGTGCTTTATAATCTTCCATAACAGGAAGAGTAAGAGGAAGCTGTTCGTCGGCAAGCAATACGGTTTCACCGTTTTCCATATGAATTACCGGTAAAGGTTCGCCCCAATAGCGCTGACGCGCAAAAATCCATTCGCGGAGTTTATAAGTTACGGCTTTTTTACCTATGCCTTTATGCTCAAGCCAATCCGCCATTTTTTCTATTGCGTCTTTTTTATTTAATCCGTTTAAAAAGTCAGAATTTATATGTTTTCCGTCGCCCGTAAATGCTTCTCTTTCAATTTCGCCGCCTTCGAGAACAGGAATTATTTCCAAACCGAATTTTTTTGCAAACTCGTAGTCGCGCGTATCGTGCGCGGGCACAGCCATAATCGCGCCTGTGCCGTAAGATGTTAATACGTAATCGGAGATAAAAACGGGAACTTTTTTACCGTTCGCGGGATTAATTGCAAAAACTCCTATAAATACGCCTGTTTTCTCCTTATTTAATTCCGTACGTTCCATTTCCGATTTATTAGCGCATGAAGAAATATAAGCTTCCGTTTCAGCGCGGCAAGACGGAGATACTATTTTTTTAACAAGTTTATGCTCAGGAGCAAGAACACAGTAAGTTGCGCCGAAAATGGTGTCGCACCGAGTGGTAAACACTGTAAACTTTTCGCCAGTGCCTTCCACAACGAAATCCACGTAAGTGCCTTCCGATTTGCCTATCCAATTTCTTTGCGCTGTTTTGGAAGACTCTGGCCAGTCTATTTCTTCAAGACCTTCAAGCAGTTTTTCGGCGTATTTGTTAATATCTATAACCCATTGCTTCATATTTTTACGGACTACGGGAAATCCGCCGCGCTCGCTCTTACCGTCTATTATTTCATCGTTGGCAAGCACGGTTCCTAGTTCTTCGCACCAATTCACGGGAATTTCCACATACCGCGCAAGGCCGTCGCTATAAAGTTGTTTAAAAATCCACTGCGTCCACTTAAAATAAGAGGGATCGCAAGTGGAAATGGTTTGGTCCCAATCGTAAGAAAGTCCCAACATTTTAAGTTGGGAAATAAAAGTTTCTATATTTTTCTGAGTAAAACCTTCGGGATTATTTCCTGTTTTAATAGCGTATTGTTCTGCGGGAAGTCCGAAACTGTCAAAACCCATAGGGTGTAAGACATTAAATCCCTGCATTCTTTTCATTCTTGCAAGAATATCGGTCGCAGTATAACCCTCAGGATGTCCAACATGTAACCCTGCTCCGGAAGGATAGGGAAACATATCCAAAATATAATATTTTGGTTTCGAAAAATCGTGCAAATCGGTATGGAAAGTTTTATTGTCCTCCCAATATTTTCGCCATTTTTTTTCTACTTTATTGAAATTTGTATAAGCCATAAATTTAAGTCCTTAAATTATTGCTTTTATTATACCGATTTAAAAACAAAATAGCAAATATTTTAGTTGACAAAAAAATTTAATTGTAATATTATATTTTTAGACGGAGAAAGACAAGTACTGCTTAAGGAATTTACAGAGAGTGCGGGAGGCTGAAAGCCGCATAATTTCGAGAGTTTCGGGAAACCGCTTTCATAATTATAACCGTCATGTTTAAAAGAGACTTACCAAAGTAAGTAATTAAGGTGGAACCGCGCGTCATAGTTAATGCGTCCTTAAACGAATAGACGTTTAAGGTTTTTTTATATTTAAGAGGAGAACAATATGAAAATTTTATTAAAAAACGGAGACGGTATTGAAATAAAAGAAGGCGACGATTGCGCCGCCGCAGCTGCTGCGATTAGCGCAGGTCTCGCCCGTAATGCAGTTGCCGCTAAAGTTAACGGTACTCTTTGCGATCTTTCTCAAAAATTGCATGAAGGGGATACTGTTGAAATAATAACTTTGAAAGAAAACGAAGGACTTGAAATTTATCGCCACACTTGCGCACACATTTTGGCGCAGGCGCTTAAAAATATATTTCCTACGTGTAATCTTGCCATAGGACCCGTAGTGGATAACGGTTTTTATTACGATATAGATTTCAAAACGCCTATTTCTTTAGAGGATTTTCCCAAAATTGAAGCGGAAATGCAGAAAATAATCAATTCTAAAACTTCTATTGAAAGATTTGAGTTGCCTAAAAAAGAAGCTTTAGAGCTTATGCAGAAATACGGCGAACGTTATAAAATGGAAATAATAAACGATTTGCCTGAAAACGCTGTTATATCATTTTATAAGCAAGGAACTTTTACAGACCTTTGCAGAGGTCCACACTTGCCTAATACGGGAAAAATAAAAGCGTTTAAACTTACTTCGCTTACAGGCGCGTATTGGCGCGGAAACGAAAAGAACAAGATGCTAACACGTATCTACGGTACCGCTTTCGAGAAAAAAGCCCAGCTCGACGAGTATCTTGTGGCAATGGAAGAGGCAAAAAAACGCGACCACAATAAAATCGGACGCGAGCTTGGAATATTCATGACAAGCGACGTAGTCGGTCAGGGACTGCCAATTTTAATGCCTAAAGGCGCGAAAATTTTGCAGATTTTAACGCGGTTTGTTGAAGACGAAGAAGCTAAACGCGGTTTCATGATAACAAAAACGCCGAATATGGCAAAATCCGATTTATACAAAATATCGGGACATTGGTATCATTACCGCGATAAAATGTTCGTGCTCGGCGAAACGGACGAAAAAGGCGAATCCCCTACAGGCGAAGAAATAACGGCGTTGCGCCCCATGACTTGCCCGTTCCAATATCAAATATTTAAAAACGGTTTAAAATCATATAGAGACCTTCCGTGCAGATATTCAGAAACGGCAACGGAATTCAGAAAGGAAGCTTCCGGAGAAATGCACGGGCTTATAAGAGTAAGACAGTTTACTCTTTCCGACGGGCATATAATTTGTACAAAAGAACAAATAGAAGAAGAATTTAAGCGCTGTCTTGACCTTTCTTATTATATTCTCGACGCGCTTGGTATGCGGAACGACGTGACTTTCCGTTTTTCCAAACGCGGCAAAAGTAAATCAGATAAGTATATAGATGACGATGAAGCATGGCAGAAGACGGAAGCCATGATGAAAGTAATTTTAGACGATCTGAAAATAGATTATGTTGAAGCGGACGACGAGGCGGCGTTTTACGGTCCCAAACTCGATATCCAGATAAAAAACGTACACGGAAAAGAAGATACACTTATAACCATTCAAATAGACTTTGCCGCCGGAGAAAGTTTTGAAATGCAGTATATAGACGTAAACGGTTCCAAACAGACTCCTTACGTAATTCACCGCAGTTCGATAGGTTGCTACGAAAGAACGCTTGCTTTCCTTATTGAAAAATATGCCGGCGCTTTCCCGCTTTGGATGTGCCCTACGCAAGTTAAAGTATTACCTATAACCGATAGAACGCTTGCATATGCCGAAGAAATCAATTCAAAACTTCTTATGCAAGGCATTCGTTCAGAAGTTGATAAACGCAATGAAAAAATTGGTTACAAAATTCGTGAAGCTAAATTGGAAAAAACGCCTTATGTAATAGTCGTCGGAGACAAAGAAGCCGAAGAAAACAGCGTTAACGTAAATAAACGCGGTTGCGAATTAAAAGAAAATATGTCTGTCAACGACTTTATCGGAAAAGTTATAAAAGAAGATAAAGAAAAAGTCATTTTTTAATAAAAAACGATTGACTTTAATTAAAGGATATCGTATTATATTTAAGCAAAGCAAAGGTAACCCCTTTCACCGTCCGGAAATTTTGTTCGGTATAATAATGTTATTAAGGCGGAATTTCGCTTTTCATTATTTCGGGTTGCTTTTGCAGCCCGAATTTTTTTCGGCACAAAATAAATGTGAGGTATAACATTATAAAAGACTTGTATTCCGTCAACGGAGCTATTCGCGACAAGGAAGTGAGAGTAATAGGAGCCGACGGTTCGATGTTGGGTATTATGAGTAGTTTTCAAGCGCAACGTCTTGCCGACGAATCGGAGCTCGATTTGGTTAAAATTTCTCCTAACGCCGTTCCGCCTGTTTGTAAAATTATGGATTATTCCAAGTTCAAATACGAACAGTCAAAACGCGATAAAGAAAACCGCAAAAATCAAACGGTAGTGGAATTAAAGGAAATACGCCTTTCTATGACCATTGACGTAGGCGATATTGCGGTAAAAACTAAACAGTGCCTTAAATTTTTGGAAGCCGGGAATAAAGTAAAAGTTTCCATAAGAATGAAAGGACGGGAAAATGCTCGCGCTTACCAAGGTGTTAAGGTAATGCAAGACTTTTTTGAAGGACTTGACGGAAAAGCCGTTCAAGATAAAAAACCCACTACGGAGGGCAGACACATAATAATGATGCTGTCGCCCGTAAAAGCTTAAAAAGTAAAATATTTTCGGAGGACATAAATTATGCCTAAGCAGAAATCGCATAGCGGCACTAAAAAACGTTTTTGGCTTACTTCCAGCGGTAAGGTAAAAAGACCTCACGGCGGCAAAAACCATAAAGCGGAAACAAAAAACAGAAAAAGAAAGAGAAATTTGCGTAAAAATACGCTTGTTTCAACTACGCAGGAATCCAACGTAAAAGCAATGATTCCTTATAAAGGTTAAAACGGAGGTTAATTATGCGTATTAAGAGAAGTGTAAACGCGCTTAAAAAGCGTAGAAAAATTTTCCGCCTTGCAAAAGGCTATTTCGGCAATAAATCCAAGTCTTACAGAATCGCCCGCGAAGCGGTTATGAAGTCTTTAAATTACGCGTATGTGGGAAGAAGACTTAAAAAACGTGACCTTCGCAGTCTTTGGATTGCAAGAATAAACGCCGCCGCAAGACTTAACGGACTTTCATATTCCAAATTTATGTTTGGTCTTAAATCTGCTGGGATAACTCTTAACAGAAAAGTTCTTGCCGACATAGCTGTAAACGACGCGGCAGCTTTTACAGCACTTGCAGAGAAAGCCAAACAGGCATTATAAGTTAAATTTTAAGCCTTTTGTAAAAAGGCTTAATTTTTTATATGATAATAACTTCAAAATTCAATCCGAAAATAAAAGAGTTAAGTAAACTTCTTGCCGATAAAAAATTCAGACAACAAGTGGGATTATATGTTACCGAAGGAATTAAACCCGTTAACGAAGCTATAGCTCACGGACTTACTAAAGAAATTGTTTGCACTCCGGAACATGAAAAAATATTTCCATTTGCAACAGTCGTTAGCGAAAGCGTTTTTTCTTCGATATCTTCCGAAAAAACACCTCAGGGTGTTATGGCAACGGTTAAAATTCCTGACACGGAACCTAAAGCTCCCGAGAAAAGTTGTTTACTTTTAGACAGAATCCAAGATCCCGGCAATTTAGGAACTATAATAAGAACAGCTAACGCTGCAGGATATAACGAAATATATCTGATAAATTGTACCGACCCTTTTTCTCCCAAGGCGGTAAGGGCTAGTATGAGCGGAGTTTATTTCAATAAAATTTATTGTGGAAATTCAAATGAAATTTTAACTGTAATTAAAGGCGTACCGCTTATTTGCGCTGCTCTGGAAGGAACAAATATATTTGAATTTGCGCCGCCAGATAAGTTTTGTCTTTGCATAGGCAACGAAGGTAACGGTTTGGAAAAAGAAATTTTAAACTCTGCGGAATATAAAATAAATATTCCTATGGAAAACACCTGCGAAAGTCTTAACGCGGCAGTATCCGCAGGAATAGCAATGTATTTACTTAAAAATAAATAAGAGGTATAAAATATGTCAGGACATTCCAAATGGCACAATATACAAGCTAAAAAAGGCAAAACAGATGCTGCACGTGCGGCAGTATTTACCAAAATAGGCAGAGAACTTGCTGTAGCGGCAAAAGGTAATCCTAATCCCGATACAAATTCAAAACTTGCGGACGTTATTGCAAAAGCGAAAGCGGCAAATATGCCCAATGAAAATATAAAACGTTCCATTGCAAAAGCGGCAGGAGAACTTGGTGACAAAGAATATAAAGAACTTACCTATGAAGGATATGGTGTTGGCGGTGCTGCCGTAATAATAAAAACGCTTACAGATAACGTTAACAGAACTGCAGGCGATATTCGTTCCACAATGGGTAAATGCGGCGGACAAATGGGCAACAATGGTTGCGTTTCGTATATGTTCGATAATAAAGGGTTGTTCGTTATAGAGCGCACCGTTGCTTTGGACGAAGACACCATGATGGAATACTGCCTAGAAACAGAAGCTGAAGATTATACTGTCGAAGAAGATTTGTACGAGGTTTATACAACTCCTGAAAAATGGTCCGAATCCAGAAAATATTTCGAAAGTAAAGGCGTAACATTTTTGGAAGCTGAAATTAAAATGATACCGCAAAACTATATTACTTTGGATAATGAAAAACTTGCAACATTCCAAAAAATGTTGGATAAGTTAGAGGAGCTTGACGATGTTCAGGACATATATCATAACGTTGAAATTCCGGACGATGATGAATAATTCAAAAATTAATTTTTAAAAATAAATTTTTCAAACGTTTCCGATTATTATTGGAAACGTTTTTTGTATAAAAAAAATTTGTATGCACATGCTTTTAATACAAGCGTTAACGCTTTATTTATATATGTCTAACCGTTAAAATTAAATAAATCTTTAACGATTAGGCAAGGGGAGTATTCATTTATTTGAATACTCCCTATGTATTTTCGCACATTGTAAACAATACAATATATTATGTTTAAATTTTCAAAACGTAAGTTTTCGGTAATAGCCGCATTTATTCTTTGCGCATTCGTTTTTATAACCGTACCTTTAACCATAATAAAGGATAATGACGAAGTAAACGCACAAAGTAATAAAACTGTATTAAATCTTTGGCAAATAGATTCATTTGAAGGTGGAAAAGGTTCGCGTACATCTTACTTGAAAACTCTTGCCGATGAATTTACTAAAACTGAAAACTGTTTTATCAACGTCATATCTTTAAGCTCGGAAGCGGCAAAAATTAATATCAATGAAGGAAACGTGCCGGATTTGATATCATACGGAGCAGGGGTAGACGGTTTAGAGAATTTATTTTATGGAAAAATACCCTATCAAACATGGTGTCGTGGCGGCTACTGTATAATTACGTTAGAGGAAACCGCCGATTTCAGCGATATTAACGCAGAAAATACAATAATTAATGTTGGAACTGAAAATCTTTCCGCTGCCGCCGCATTATTTTGCGGACTGGAAAATGCAGAAACAGCAAAACCGACCGAAGCGTATTTAAAACTGATAAACGGGAAATTTAAATATCTTTTAGGCACGCAAAGGGATATTTTCCGCTTCAGAACAAGAGAAGTTCAATTTAAAATAAAAGCGGTTACAGAATTTAACGACTTATACCAAAATATATCCGTAACCACCAACAAAAGTATAAATTCTGCTTTTGCAGAGAAATTTGTTAAAAAACTTTTATCAAATAGTAAAAATTCGGTTCAAATAGGATTAATGTTTGACGGAGTAAACTTATATGACGACGAAATGAAAGAAATGGAAAATATCGTTTTCAATTGTAAACTATCAGCTCCTGTAAGTAACAATACCAAAAATGAAATTTTATCCGCCGTTAGAACTAAGGATTTAAAAAAACTTAAAAGTTTATGCATTTAAATTGCACTTACAATAAAAAAATGTTATGATATAAGAGGTGGGATTTGAACACTGAGAATACAAACATAATTTTGCAAAATATACAAACAGACTATAACTTCCGTTTTAAAAATCATACAACATACGGGTTAGGCGGATCCGTAAAAGCGGCTTATTTCCCTAAAACGGAAGAAGAAGTTAAAGCTGTTTTTGATAATATTAAAATTCAAAATGAAAAATTCACCGTCCTTGGTAACGGTTCCAACATACTTGCGGCGGATAATTTTTATAACGGTTCCGTAATTTGTACAAAGTATTTAAGCGGTATAAAATTTACTGATAATATGATAGAAGTCGAAAGCGGAGTTACTGTCGCCGAATTATTAAAATTCTGTCTTAAAAATAATGTAGGCGGATTTGAATATCTTGCAGGCATTCCGGCAACGATAGGCGGACTCGCTGTTATGAACGGTGGTATATCAACAAGGCATATCGGCGAGGATATAAAAAAAGTAAGACTTTATGACGGAAAAATAAAAGAATTTTCAAATAAATACTGCAATTTTGGCAATAAACATAGTATTATGCGTGACATAAATTGTGTTGTTTTAAGCGTTTTTTTGTCTTTTTTCGCCGTTCCACGTGAAGTAACCGAAGAAAAAATAAAAAATATCTTAAAAAATAGAAGTCATCTTCCTAAAGGTAAAAGTTGCGGATGCGTTTTCAAAAATCCTCAAGAAATAAGCGCAGGAGAGCTTATAGAAAAAGCAGGTTTGAAAGGTTTAAAATGCGGTTCCGCTCAAATAAGTTCAAAACATGCAAATTTTATAATAAATTACGGAAATAATGCGTTCGACGTTTATTCTCTTATCAAATTAGTTAAAGACAATATATATAAAATTTTCGGTATTATGTTGGAGGAAGAAGTCATTTACATAGGTGAATTTAATGAAATTAACAGCTGATTATCATACCCATACGCCATATTCACACGGAAAAAATACCGTTTTGGAAAATACAGCGGCTGCGAAAAAACGCGGATTGACGCAAATAGGAATAACCGATCACGGATTTAACCACCTGTTATTCGGTTTGAAAAGAAAAAATCTTTCCAATTTGAAAAACGAAATAAAAGAAGCCGAAAAAATAACCGGTATTTCAGTTTTAATGGGAATGGAAAGTAATATTATTTCATGCGACGGCGATACCGATATGAGGACAAGCGACCTAGAAAATTTTGATATTTATCTTTGCGGAATACACGAAGTTTTAAAATACAAAAGTTTTTCCGATATGTACAACATAATGTTTAAAAATTATGCCGCCTATAAGCTGGGTAAAAAACCTTCACAAAAAGTGATCGATTTGACTACTCTTGCTTATATTAACGTAATAAAAAATAATCCCGTTGACATAATTACCCACATAAATTATAAATGTTGCTGTAATCTTAAAGAAGTGGCTCAATGTTGCGCCGATTATGGAACATACTTGGAAATTAACACAAAAAAACGTCATGTCTCCGCGGAAGAACTTAATTTAATGGCCTCTACAGGCGTAGGATTTGTTATAAATTCCGACGCGCATTCAGCGGAAAGAGTAGGTGATACAAAGATTGCGGAAGAATTGTTGGCGGAAGCAAATATATCTTTAGACCAGATTTACAATATCGAAGGAAGGTTACCGCAATTCAGATTTGCGGAATATAAAAAATCGCGGTTATAATAATGCAGAATTTTACCGAAGAAATAAAAAACGAAATAATATCTTTACCGCCGAATGATGATAATACGCGAATTGCTATGTTGTCGGCATTTATACGAACGAGCGGAAGCGTAGTTTCACTTAACGGAATTTTTGGATTCGAAATCGTTACGGAAAATTCCATGACGGCGGATTTTTTCATTTCTCTGATTGAAAACGGTTTAAAACTTACCGTAAACGTTGCGGAAGCGCGATTCGACGCTTTGAGCGGAAAAGAAAAACTTGTTTTTAACGTCGAAGGGAATAAAGCCGACGATATCACGAAAAAAATGTTTTTGACGGGAAAAGATAAAGAGGGAAATTATCTTAACTTAGGCATAGACGATAGACTCGTTTCAAAACCTAAATACAAATTAGCATATATAAAAGGCGCTTTTCTCGGAGGAGGAAGTTGTACTTTACCTGAAGAAGGAATTTATAGCCGTACAGGTTACCATTTGGAATTTGTATTTTCAAATAAAATAACTGCTGACGATTTTTGTTCGTTGCTATGCGAATTGGATATACTTGCAAAATTAGTAAACAGAAAAGATTCATACGTAGTGTATATAAAAAGCATGTCCGTAATTTCAGACATATTAAACGCTTTGCAATGTTACGAATGCCTTGAAAAACTGAATAAAATAGTTGAACGTAAATATATACAAAATAATGAAAACAGAGTAAATAACTGCACCGTTTCCAATATTGATAAAACGCTTACAGCTTCGGTTAACCAAGTACAAGCGATTGAAATAATTTCACGGACTATAGGACTGCAAAGCCTTGATAAACCTCTTTTTGACGTTGCCGAATGCCGGCTTGCAGATAAAAACGCCTCTATGCAAGAACTTTCCGAAAGACTAAACATAACGAAAAGCTGCATAAACCACCGAATGAGAAAAATTTTCGAAATAGCAAAAACACTTAAGGATTAAGGAATACTTATGACCGATTTCGTGCATCTACACCTTCATACCGAATATTCCCTTTTAGACGGGGCGTGCAAGATAGACAATCTTATTGACCACTGCAAAAAAAATAATATAGATACTGTATGTATAACCGACCACGGAAACATGTACGGAACACTTCAGTTTGCGGAAAAAGCCGCAATAGCAGGATTGAAATATATAATCGGTTGTGAATTTTATTTAACCAAGGATATGAACGACAAGACGACGAATACCGCCGAACATCTTATTTTACTTGCAAAAAATAAAACAGGATATAAAAATCTCGTTCAGTTGGACTCATTGGCGTTCGTCGACGGATTTTATTATAAACCTAAAATCGATTATAAAGTATTAAAAGAACACTCGGAAGGATTAATTTGTCTTTCCGCATGTCTTGCGGGAGGAATTCCGAGAAGACTGCTTGACGATAATTATGACGAAGCAAAGCAGCTTGCTCTATATTTAAAAGAAATTTTCGGAGAAGACTTTTATCTTGAAATTCAAGACCATGGAATTGCGGAAGAAAAGAGGCTTATACCGCAATTGATAAAGCTTTCCGCAGATATCGGAGTAGAATTAGTTGCCACAAACGACGTTCATTACATAGACGCTTCCGATGCGGAAATGCAAGATGTTTTGATGTGTATTCAAATGAAGAAACAACTTGACGATCCGAAGAGAATGAAGTTTTCTTCTAATGAATTTTATTTCAAAACGGGCGACCAAATGCTTTCACTGTTTCCAAATATACCGCAAGCGATTGAAAACACAAGAAAGATTGCCGATAAAGTCACTGAACCGGCTTTTAATTTGGATAAAAAAGGTTATCCCGTAAAAGATAAAACTTTAATTCCGGAATACGTGCCGTCAGACGGTTCTACAGCTGTAGAATATCTTAGGAAATTGACTGCCGAAGGCTTAAAAAAACGTTACGGAACGCCTACGGAAAAAGAACTTTCAAGAGCAAAATACGAACTTGATATAATTTGCGGCATGGGGTACGCAGACTATTATTTGGTAGTATGGGACTTTATAAATTGGTCAAAAGAACAGGGCATACCCGTCGGTCCGGGACGAGGCTCGGGCGTAAGTTCTATAGTAGCGTATTCCATAGGAATTACCGATGTGGAACCGTTGCAATACGATTTGCTTTTTGAAAGATTTCTTAATCCGGATCGAGTTTCTATGCCCGACTTTGATATAGATTTCTGTACGGATAGGCGTGAAGAAACCATCGAATACGTAAGAAAAAAATACGGTTTTGAAAATGTGTGCCAAATAGTAACTTTCGGCACCATGGCAGCAAAAAACTCCATAAAAGACGTCGGAAGAGTTATGCGCGTTCCGTACTCTGAAACAGACAGACTAACCAAAATAATGGATGGAAAAACTACAATAACAGACCTTTTGGGAAGGAGAATAGCGGCGGCTAAATCAAAATACGAAGCCGAATCAGACGAAGATAAAAAAGCAGATCTGGAAAGTAAATACAATGAACTGAAAGCGGCGAGAAACCACGAATTCTGCGAAATTTACGATAACGACGAAACACTGAAAAGAGTTATAGATATGGCTCTTAAAATAGAAGGCATGCCCAGACAAACAGGCATGCACGCAGCAGGCGTAGTTATTTGTCAAAAAAGAATTGCCGACAACGTTCCACTTTCACGAAACGGAGAAGATATAACAACTCAATTTGTCGCTAAAGAAATAGAGGCTTTGGGAATGTTAAAAATGGACTTCCTTGCCCTTGTGACGCTTACCGATATAAAAAAGTGCGTGGATTATATAAAAGAAAACCACGGAGTTGATATAGATTTTACAAACATAGGTTATACGGACGCGGGAGCATATTCGCTCATATCCGAAGGCGATACCGACGGAGTGTTTCAGCTCGAAGCAGGGGGCATGAAACGGTTCATGAAGACGCTTAAACCGGACTGTCTCGAAGATCTTATAGCGGGCGTTTCTTTATATCGCCCCGGTCCAATGAAATTTATAGATTCTTTCTGTAACAGAAAACACGGAACAGAACCAATCGTATACGATTGCCCGCAAGAAGAAAAAATTCTGAAAGTTACTTACGGCATTCCTGTATATCAAGAACAGGTAATGCAAATTTTCCAAGATTTAGGCGGTTTTTCTCTTGGCGAAGCGGACCTTGTTCGTCGAGCTATGGGCAAAAAAGACAAAAAAACGCTAATGGCGCAAAAAGAGAAATTTATTAACGGCGGAATTAGCGATATTAACGGAAGCAAAATAGAAGGTTGCGTACACAAAGGTATAACGGCGGAAGTAGCAAATAAAATTTTCGGCGACATGGAAGGATTTGCCTCTTATGCCTTCAACAAATCCCACGCCGCTGCATACGCAACGCTTGCTTATCAGACGGCTTATCTGAAAAAATATTACTGTAAGGAATTTATTTGCGCATTACTTAATAACCGTTTAAGTAAAATAGAAGAAATTACAAAATACGTTTTGTATCTTAAAGATAAGGGAATGAAAGTATTTCCGCCCGATATCAACAAAAGCCGAACAGCGTTTAAAGTTGAAAACGACGGCGTCCGTTTCGGACTTTCGGCACTGAAAGGTGCGGGACAGAACGTTATAGACGAAATTATTAACGAACGTACGGCAAACGGAGATTTTAAAGACTTTCCCGACTTTGTAAGCCGTTGCATTTCAGTTTTGAATTCGAGACTAGTCGAAGGTTTGATTTTTGCGGGTGCGTTTGATGAAATGGGAGTTCATCGTTCCCAGCTCGCGGAAATTTACGAACAACTCTGTAACCGCGCAAAAACCATAAACAAACAAAAAAACAGCGCTCAAATGAGTCTTTTCGGAGATTTTATCGAAGACGAGAAATTAGAAGTAGAATATCCCGACTTGCCGGAATTGGAATTAAACGAGAAACTTGCAAAAGAAAAAGAAGTAATCGGCGTTTACGTTAGCGGGCATCCATTTGAAAAGTATATGCATAAAATTACCGATTGTACGTTTAACTGTTCATTTTTAGACGATTATTCAGAAGATGAATACGGAAACCGTGTTTACAATCGAATAAATGACGGTATGCATATTACTATGGCTGGCATAATAGGTTCTTTCAGACGTACAACCACAAAAAGAACAGGAGCTTTTATGGCTTTTATAAGCCTTGAAGATGTTTACGGAACTTTAGAATGCATATGTTTTCCCGCTGTATACGAAAAAATTAAGCCGTTTATCGGCAACGATAAAATAGTCAAAGTTTCGGGCAAACTTGAATTAGATTCAGAAAAAGGAGCAACTTGTATTGTTGACGATATAACGGAGATAGACATTTCCGAAACCGATAATTCGGAAGTTTCGGAAAACAATAAAAAAGAAGCCGTTTTATGGTTAAACGCCGGCAATCTGAACGATGAAATGTTTGAAGAATTGATAAGTGTTATTTCAAACTACACAGGAAATACAGAATGTAAAATTGTACGTGGAAATAAACGCTATAAAATGCCCGACGGAATAAATTATTGTAAAGGACTTTTGGCGGAGCTTTACTCTATATTGGAACAAAAAGACGTAAAATACGTAGAATAAAATAATAATTTAATAAAAATTGTTGTCTTTTTTAAATTATATTGGTATAATAGTATCGATATGGTAAAATGATAAGAGATACTTTATTCGTTTCGATGCGGAACAGGGGGCGAGTATTATACCGCGCATGGAACGGCGCTTTAAGTGCGGAGGTTTGCAATGAAAAGAATAGGTTTACTCACCAGCGGCGGCGACGCTCCCGGGATGAATGCTTGCATCCGAGCGGTTGTTCGTACAGCAATTTATTTCGGAATGGAAGTTTATGGAATCAAACGCGGCTATCAGGGATTAATCGACGAAGATTTGGAAGCGATGGAAATGCGATCGGTTTCCGATATAGTCCAGCGCGGCGGTACAAAATTACATACCGCTCGTTGCCTTGAAATGCTGACTAAAGAAGGACAAAAACGCGCCGTTAAAACTTTAGAAGCTCGCGGTATAGACGGACTTGTTGTAATCGGCGGGGACGGTTCTTTCCGCGGCGCAAAGTGTCTTTCAGAAGAATATGGGGTTCCGACTATAGGTATTCCCGGAACCATAGACAACGACCTTGAATATACAGATTATACTCTTGGCTTTGATACCGCTGTTAACACCTGTATAGACGTTATTAACAAGCTGCGCGACACTATGACTTCGCACGAAAGAATTTCTGTTGTTGAAGTTATGGGAAGAAGATGTGGGGACATAGCTCTTTGGGCGGGAATTGCAAGCGGCGCTGAAATAATTGTCGTTCCCGAAGTCGTATTCGACCTTGACGATATAGTTATGAAAATAAACCGCTCGAGAGCGAACGGAAAACATTCAAATATAGTTGTAGTGGCTGAAGGCGTATGCACTGCGGAAGAATTTGCAAAACAATTACAGTCGGTAACGACATATTCCGTAAGACCTACTACAATAGGTCACATTCAGCGCGGCGGTTCGCCTTCGATGGCAGACCGAATGCTTGCGGCACAATTCGGAAACAAAGCGGTAAGACTGCTTAACGAAGGCATCGGCAATCGCGTTGTAGGCATTCGCAAAAATGAAATTATAGATATGGATATAATTGAAGCAGTCAGCATGAAAAAGAAATTTAATTACGAATTATACGAAACTCTTCAAATGATTTCAATGTAATTGCGATTTAAAGCCGCTTTACTAGCGGCTTTTTCAATGTAATAAAATATATAAGGATAAAAAATGATTTTAACGGTTTGTCTGAGCCCATGTATCGACGTAAATATAGAAGTTGATTCTTTAAGCGTGGGAAAATTACACAAAATAATAAATAAAAGCGTGTTTTTTACAGGAAAAGCAATAAATGTAGCCATAGGCGGCGCGCGGCTTGGCGCCGATATTTTTGCCACAGGTTTTATGTACGAAACCAACGGCAACCAATTCGAACAGGAATTACATAAAGAAGGCGTGCCTTATAAATTCGTTTGGAATAGAGGTCGTGTAAGAGAAAATTACAAATTTATAGACAACAAGTCTATGCTAACCGAATTCGACGACATTAGCCCCGAAGTACAAGAAGAAAAACAAACCGAATTATTAGACTTAATTACAAAACTATCAACCAATAGTTGTCACGCTATTGTAATTTCCGGTGGACTCGCAAAAGGAATGAATTCGGATTATTATTCGAAAGTTTTAAAAAGCGTTCCCTCTAATGTTCTTAAAATAGCCGATTCCGAAGGAGACAGATTGTTTGAAGCTTTAAATTGCGGAGTAGACCTTGTAAAACCAAATCTTGAAGAAATGGAACGTACAATCAAAAAATCTTTAAAAACCAAAAGCGAAATGCTTGCAGGTTGCTATTCTCTTTTAGACAGAGGAGCAAAACGAGTTTTGCTCTCGCTCGGCAAAAACGGAGCGATTATAACAGACGGACATAAAAATTATTTCAGCAAAAGCGTAAACGTTGCAATGAATTCAACGGTTGGCGCAGGCGACGGAATGGTTGCTGCCGCCGCCGACGCTTTGGTTAAAGGAAAAGAATTAAAAGAAATACTGCGTTGCGGCGTTGCCGCGGGAACAGCGGCGGTAACTACACCGGATAGCATTTCATTTAGCAAAGATAAATATGAAGAAATCCTCTCAACTTTAACAGTTAAAGAAATATAAAAAAATACTTGAATATTTACGAAATATATAGTATAATTAATCTTGAGATTATAAGCTAATAAGGAGAAAATATCATGTGGGATAGTGAAGCGCCTTTAAAATTATTAAAAACTATGCCGGCGCAACTTAATAAGGAAAACCTCCGCGTTATTCAAGAAATAATTGATGTTGATAAATATAAAAACAGCATGCGCTTAAAAAGGGATTTATGTGGAGAATACGCTCCGTTTTGTGAAAATTGTAATAAAAATGCAATTTATCCTTGCGCGGTAGCTTATGTTAAAATGAAACAAGCGGAAGGTATGGAAATAGAAATTGCCGTTTCTGATTGCGAAGATGATTCCCCTATAGCGGTAACGGAAACAAATAGAAACCGTATAAGAATAGCTATTGCAAGAAGAAAGCGTTAAAAATATCGCATTATAACATAAAAAATTTAAAGTTGTCGGTCAAAATATTGCCGATAGCTTTTTTTTATTTTTGATAAAATGATTTTGTAAAAAAATATTAAATTATTCAAAGGGTAAATTATGAATACTTTATTACTCATAATTATTATTTTAACCGTATTGTCTGTTTGCTTAATGTTTCTGACATGTTTCGTTCTTACAAAACTTTTTATAGAAAGAAAAAATTCATTTAATTTTTACGCTGATTACTTTTTACTTAATGCCGTTGCGCCAATGATGGAAATAGCGGAACAAAACAACAATCTAAACGGAGAACAGAAAAAAGAATTAGTTATAAAAAACGTGAGTATTATCGCACAAGAAAAAGGTTATTCTTTCAAACTTCAACTTGTGTCAAACAGAATTGAACATATAATTAATTTATCAAAAAACATTAATTATGATAAATTTTAAACTAGCTTATTAAGACAATAATAAAAGACGACTTTTATATATAAGTCGTCTTTTATTTGACAACTAATACATTGAAGTTGTAAAATAAAAAAATAACGACTCATTAAAAACAAGTCGTTAGATGGAGCTGCTAACCGGACTTGAACCGGTGACCTCGTCCTTACCAAGGACGTGCTCTACCTGCTGAGCCATAGCAGCAATTACTTTACTTGAATATTATATTTAAAAATATGTTTAATGTCAATTCATTTTTATTAATTTTGGCTTAAAATTTGGAGCAAAAATGCAAAATTCAGAACTTGAAAAAACTTCAATGAAAGTTTCGCTTGTTACGATACTTATGAATGCCGCTTTAACGGTTTTTAAACTGTTAGCGGGCATTTTGGGTGCTTCTTTTGCAATGATATCGGACGCCGTGCACTCCGCGTCAGACGTCTTTTCAACAATAATCGTAATTATAGGCGTCAAAATCTCCGCAAAAAAAGCCGACAAAAATCATCCGTTCGGACATGAACGTTTCGAATGTGTTGCAGCGATTCTACTCGCTGTAGTGCTTTTTGCAACGGGCGTTGGAATAGGTTACACCGGAATAATGAATATTATTTCAGGCGCCTACAAAACGTTTGAAGTACCGAAAATTATTGCAATTATAGCTGCAGTAGTATCCATAATTACAAAAGAAGCAATGTTTTGGTACACAATAATTGCCGCAAAAAAAGTAAATTCTTCCGCTTTAAAAGCCGACGCATGGCATCACCGTTCAGACGCTTTATCTTCTGTAGGCAGTTTAATTGGCATTATAGGCGCAATTTGCGGAGTTCCGATACTCGATTCAATTGCATGTATAGTTATTTGTTTACTAATTTTAAAAGCGGCGATACAAATTTTTATTGACGCAATAAAAAAAATGACAGATGAATCTTGCGATTCTAAAACCGAAGAAGAAATAAAAAAATATATTGAAAATTGCGACGGCGTTATCAAAATCGATAATCTCATGACAAGACTTTTCGGCAATAGAATTTACATTATAGTTGAAATTGCTTGCCAATCAGATTTACCGTTAATGGCCGCACACGAAATAGCGGAAAACGTGCATAAGGGTATAGAAGTTAATTTTCCTTTGGTAAAACACGTTACAGTACACGTAAATCCTTACAATGAAAATCAATAATTTTATTCAACCCGTTTATTGTTGAATAAACGGGTTATAAAATATATGTTAAGAATTTACGGAGGTCTTCAATATGAAAGAAGGCAATATTAAAATTTCCACCGAAAATATGTTCCCGATAATAAAAAAATGGCTGTATTCCGATAAAGACATTTTTTTAAGAGAAATAGTAGCAAACGGAATTGATGCTATTACAAAATATACAAAACTTATAAATATGGGAGAGATCGACAGAACGGAAGAATCTTTCCGTATAAATATTTCTGTTGATAAAAAGTCAAAAACTCTGACCGTGGAAGATAACGGAATAGGAATGACGGAAGAAGAAGTTGAAAAATATATTACACAAATTGCTTTCTCCGGCGCTTCTGACTTTCTTGAAAAATACGAAAAAGCAGGCGGCGAAGGAATAATTGGTCATTTTGGTCTCGGTTTCTATTCTGCTTACATGGTTTCTGAAAATGTAGAAATTTTTACAAAATCTTATAAAAACGAACCTGCTGTTCATTGGTTTTCTGACGGAACAGCAACTTACAATATAGAAAATTGCGATAAATCCGAACGCGGTACAAAAATAGTAATGCATATTGCCGCAAATGAAAAAGAATTTTTAGACGAGAGTAATATTAAATCTTTAATAAAAAAATATTGTTCTTTCATGCCGTACAATATTTACTTTGATTTTAAAAATGACGGCAAAGACCAACCTTTAAACTCAACGGATCCCCTATACGTTAAACAACCCAAAGAATGTACCGAAGAAGATTATAAAAAATTCTATACCGATACTTTCATGGATTTTAACGAGCCGTTGTTTTGGGTGCATCTTAACATGGATTACCCGTTTAAACTTAAAGGTATTTTATACTTTCCGAAAGTAAGAAACAAGCTTGAACTAGAACGTGGAAAAGTTAAATTATTTTGTAATCAGGTATTCATAGCCGATAACATAAAAGAAGTTATTCCTGAATTTTTAATGCTTTTGAACGGAGTTATCGACTGCCCCGACATCCCGTTGAACGTTTCGAGAAGTTTTTTACAAAACGACAGTCAAGTTCGCAAAATTAGCAAACATATTACTAAAAAAGTTGCAGATAAACTTATCGCACTGTTCAAAAACGACAGGACAAAATTTGAAAATTGTTGGGAAGACTTGGCAAATTTTGTGAAATTCGGATGCATCAAAGAAAATGATTTTTATGAAAAAGTAAAAGATATTATTATTTATAAAAATCTTGAAGGTAATTTCAAAAGTATAAACGATTATTTAAATATTCCGGAAGAAAACAAAGAAGACGATAAAAAAGTTGAACCTGTAACTATTTACTATGTATCCGATGAACTACAACAGACAAGATATATACAACTATTTAAAAATGAAGGATTAGACGCTATATTGTGCGATAATTTTATAGATCCTCATTTTCTGAGTTTCATTGAATATAAAACGCCGGATAAAGTAAAATTTATGCGTATCGATTCAGCGCTTGACGGAGCGCTGAAAAACGGAGAAGCATCAGAAGATTCGGTGTTAACGGAATTATTTAAAAAGCATCTTGAAAACGAACAAGTTTCTTTCAAATTTGAAAACCTTAAAAATTCAGAAATACCTGCAATTATCGTAGAAGACGAACAAATGCGCCGGTACAGCGAAATGAGCCAAATTTATGGGTTAGGAGTAACTGACGCACCCAAAACGCTCATTATAAACCTTAACAATCCTATAGTTTTAAAAATAAAAGATTTAAATGAAGAAAAGCAGAAATTCGTTATAGAATACGTTTATTTGTTAGCAATGTCTTCATTTAAAAAACTTAGCGTTCAAGAGTCAGAAAAATTTATTAATGCTAATTTGATACTGCTTAACGGTTATATTTCTTAATTTACAAAAGCCCGCAATTGCATAGCGGGCTTTTATTAATTTTAAACACGGTTTGTTACGGTATAAAATTTAATAAAATCTGTAAAAATTTTCCTTTTCGCTCTTGAAATGACATTTAGTTTGTGGTAAAATATATACGGTATGAACGGCAATGATTTAAAAATTCAAGCGCTTAAAACATTTCACGAAGGAACAAACTGTAAAGCCTACGAATTTTTCGGTTGCCATAAACTGAATAACGACAATTACGTATTCAGAGTATGGGCGCCGCACGCTAAAAACGTTTATCTTAGCGGCTCGTTCAATACTTGGTCTGAGTCGGAAAAAATGACAAAACTTTCCGACGGTGAAAGTTTTGAATTGATAACTTTTGCTAATACCGGCGACGAATATATTTATATTATACAAACATATGATAACAGGATCATAAAAAAATCCGATCCGTATGCGTTTTATTGTAAATTGCCGCCAAATTGGGCTTCGGTTGTTTACGATTTGCCCGATAATAAAAAAATCAATAAAAAAGACCGTAAAAAATATTTAAATGAGCCGATTAATATTTACGAAGTAAATCTTCTTTCCTGGAAGCGGCATGAAAATAATTTTTATTATTCATATGTAGATTTGGAACGGGAACTTGTACCATACGTGAAAAATATGGGTTATACTCACGTAGAATTTATGCCCGTTACGGAATTTCCTTACGACGGTTCTTGGGGTTATCAAGTTACGGGCTATTTTGCCGTCACGTCACGATTGGGAACTCCGCAAGAATTTAAAAATTTAATTAACGCGTTTCATAAAGAAGGTATTAGCGTAATTCTTGATTGGGTTCCCGCACACTTTCCGAAAGACGATTGGGGATTGTATGAATTTGACGGGCAACCTCTTTACGAATGTCCGTTATGGGATAGAATGGAACATAACGGATGGGGTACAAGAAAGTTTGATTTCGGCAGAGGAGAAATAGACAGTTTTCTACTGTCTAGCGCAGTTTATTTATTTGATATTTTTGATATTGACGGTTTAAGAGTAGACGCTGTTGCTTCAATGCTTTACCTTGATTACGAAACAAGGGAAGGAGATTTTACTCCCAATAATTACGGTGATAACCGTAATTTACAAGCCATTGAATTTATTAAAAAGTTAAACTCAAAAATAAAAGAACTTTTTCCTTATGCAATAACGATTGCCGAAGAATCCACAGCTTATCCGTCGGTTACAGGTAATATATCCGAAAACGGACTCGGTTTTGATTATAAATGGAATATGGGTTGGATGAACGACGTATTGTTTTATTGCAGACAAGACCCTTATTTTCGTAACCATCATCACAATAAGCTTACTTTTTCAATGGTTTACGCTTATTCCGAAAAGTTTATTTTGCCTGTTTCACATGACGAAGTAGTTCATGTTAAAGGTTCCCTTGTGAACAAAATGCCAGGAAAATATGAGGACAAGTTTGCCGGAGAAAGGGCCTTTCTCGGATTTATGTTTGCGCATCCCGGTAAAAAGCTCAATTTTATGGGCTATGAATTTGCACAATTTAAAGAATGGGATTATAATTCCGGAATTGAATTTTTTCTTAAACAATATCCGTTGCATTCAAAAATGAGCGATTTTGTAAAAGAATTAAACTTTTTTTACCGCAAAAACAAGCCTTTTTATGAAAATGAAAACGATTGGAATGGTTTTAAATGGTTAGTTGCGGACGATAAATACAATAATGTAATAGTTTTTATGCGTTTCGCATCAAACGGTGAAAATATCACTGCCGTAATAAATTTCTCCGGAATTGACCTTTTGAATTATTCGTTTGAAACCGAAATAGGAAAATACTATTTAGTATTGAATACCGATGACGCCAAATACGGCGGAAGCGGAAAAATTCGAAAAAAAACTTATTCTACGATAAATCCGACAAGTGACAGAGAGAAGGGAACGCTTGTATTAAATATTCCTAAACTCACTTGTATGTATTTAAAAAATATTAATTAATTTATTGGGGGATTTTGTAATGCTCAGAAAAAAAGAATGTGTTGCAATGTTGCTGGCCGGTGGTCAAGGAAGCAGACTATACGCGCTTACCGGCAATATTGCCAAACCTGCAGTTTCGTTCGGCGCAAAATACAGAATTATTGATTTTCCGCTATCAAACTGCATTAATTCCGGGATCGATACAGTAGGAGTTCTCACACAGTACCAACCGCTTGTATTAAACGAATACGTAGGCAACGGTCAACCTTGGGACCTTGATAGAACTTTTGGCGGCGTACATATTCTATCACCCTATGAAGCAAAACAAGATACTTCATGGTATGTTGGAACGGCAAATGCGATCTATCAAAACATTAGATTTATGAAAATGTATGACCCGGAATACGTTCTGATACTTTCCGGAGACCATATTTATAAAATGGATTACGATAAAATGTTACAAGCGCATAAAACGGCTAATGCTGACTGTACAATCGCTTGTATGGAAGTACCGATTAAAGAAGCTTCGAGATTCGGTATTTTAAATACCAACCCCGACGGAACGATTTACGAATTCGAAGAAAAACCTAAAAAACCTAAAAGTAATCTTGCTTCTATGGGAATATATATTTTTACGGCGTCTAAGCTTTTCAAATTCCTTGAAGAGGATGCAAAAAATCCGGATTCGGAAAAAGACTTCGGTAAAAACGTGCTTCCAGCTATGCTTAACGCGGGAGAAAAAATGTTTTCTTATCGTTTCGAAGGATATTGGAAAGACGTGGGAACTATAAGTTCCTTAATGGAAGCAAATATGGACTTGCTTGGAGTGGTTCCCGAATTTGAGCTTACCGACAGAGACAGGGTAATTCATTCACGCAGCCCTTTGGCTCCTCCAGCATTTGTAGAAGGCGAAGTTATAAACTCCATAGTTGCTACGGGATGCGAAATAGAAGGTAAAATAGTTAACTCCGTTATAGGTACAAATTGCGTTATAGAAAAAGGCGCCGAGGTGTCGGATTGCGTACTTATGGGCAATATTACGGTAAAAGCCGGCGCCAAACTGAATTACGCAATCATAGACGAAGACGTAACGGTATGCGAAAAAGCCGTTATCGGAGAAAAGAAATCCAAAGCAAGCAATCTCGAAGGTAAAACGGCAGGAATTACCGTACTCGGACGCGGAGTAACGGTAAACAAAGGTAACAAAATACCGGCGGGAGAAATAGTCGATAAAAACGTATAAGGGGGAAAAATTAATGGCATCAACAGTAGGAGTAATATTTTCAAGCATAAACGAAGAAAACATACCGGAATTGACAAAAGCAAGGTCAACCGGTTCAATACCTTATGGCGGGAGATATCGTCTCGTAGATTTTGCTCTTTCCAATATGGTTAATTCCGGAATAACAACGGTCGGTATGTTAACAAAAAATAACTATCAATCGCTTATGGACCATCTCGGTTCAGGTAAATATTGGGACCTTGCAAGAAAAGAAGGAGGACTTATTTTATTGCCTCCTTACAGCGATGAAACGGAAATGCTTTATAAAAACCGCTTGGAAGCGTTAAAGGGCGCAACGGCTTTTCTTAAAAAAGCAAAAGAAGATTTTGTAGTACTTACCGACAGCGACTCCATATATAAATTGAATTACAGTAAAGTTATAGATTTTCATATTAAAATGAATGCCGATATTACTATGGTATACCACGAACACGAGCTCATTAAATCTCATTATTATATGACGCTCAATACGGCTGACGACGGAAAAATAACGGATATAGAGATAAACCCCTTAGGCTCGGGAAGTAAAAAGAACTACATTAACGTTATGGTCGCAAGAAGAACTTATCTTTTAAGACTTGTTCAAGACGCTATTCAACACGGTTTTACAAGCTTTGGAAGAGATATTTTAAGTCCGGGAGTTAAAAATCATAACTTTTACGCTTATAAATTGGAAGGATATTATGCAAGCATTACTTCTCTCAACTCCTATTTTAACGCTAACATGGAATTACTTGATAAGAAAGTAAGGCAAGAAATATTCGGCGACAGAGCTGTTTATACAAAAGTAAACGACAGTGCGCCAGCTAAATTTACAGATACGGCAAACGTTAAAAATTCGCTTATTGCCGACGGTTGTCTTATAGAAGGTAATGTAGAGAACAGCGTACTATTCCGCGGAGTTAAGATAGGAAAAGGCGCAACGGTAAAAAACTGTATTCTTATGACGGATAATATCATTGGCGATAATTGCAATCTCGCCTATGTTGTAAGCGACAAAAACTCCGTGATTCGCGACAATCGCGTACTTGCAGGTTGCGAAATTCAGCCTTATTTTATAAATAAAGGTTCTTTAATATAATAATTTTGGGGGGAAATTATGGCTAACACAAAAAAATCAACAACTACTGCAAAAACTACAACAAAGAAAAGGAGTAATGCAGGCAGCAAAAAATCCAATCCAATAGTAATAACTGAAAATAAAAAGAAAATATTATTTGTAGCGTCCGAATCAACGCCTTTTATTGCAACGGGCGGACTCGCAGAAGTTGTAGGTTCACTGTCCAAAGCGCTTGCCGCAACTGAAAAATACGACGTAAGAGTAGTAGTTCCTCTTTATTCCGATATTAAAAAAGAATTTAGAGAACAATTTTCTTATCTTGGCAATATTTATGTTCATCTTGCTTGGCGTAACCAATATTGCGGAATATTTTCCTGCGTAAAAGACGGTGTAACGTTTTATTTTATAGATAACGAATTCTACTTTAAACGCCCGGGGTGTTACGGTTATTACGACGACGGAGAAAGATTTGCGTTTTTTTCCAGAAGCGTTCTTGAAATTATGCCTTTTCTCAACTTTTATCCTGACGTTATGCATTGCCATGACTGGCAAGCGGCACTTGCGGCAATTTATTTAAAAACAAATTATTGTTTCAGAGAAGAGTACCAATTTATAAGAGCACTTTTTACTATTCATAACATAGAATATCAAGGACAATATTCTTTGGACTTGCTTGGAGATTTATTTGATATTTACGGCGCATATCAGCACATCGTTGAATATAAAAGTTGCATAAACTTAATGAAAGGAGCAATAGAATGTTGCGAAAAATTTTCTACCGTAAGCCCTAGATATGCGGAAGAAATTAAATGCGAATATTATTCACACGGACTTGACCCTATTATTCGCCGCAACGAATTCAAATTAACTGGTATTTTAAACGGTATAGACGATGTAAGTTATAACTGCGAACTCGATACTCATATATTTGCTAATTATTCGGCAAAAGATTTCGAGGGAAAAAAAGAATGTAAGAAACAGTTACAAGCTATGCTCGGACTGCCTCAAATACCCGAAACGCCTATTATTTCAATGGTTTCGCGCCTTGTTTCTCATAAAGGACTAGATCTGGTCACAAATGTAATAGAAGAATTTTTACAAAGCGATGTTCAGGTAGTTATATTAGGAACAGGTGATTCTCACTTTGAAGAATTTTTCAGAAAACTGTCAGAAAAGTATCCTAATAAATTAAGCGCAAATATCGTGTTTAACAGCGATTTGTCGAGAAAAATATATTCCGGTTCAGACATTTTTTTGATGCCTTCCAAATCCGAACCTTGCGGCCTTTCACAAATGATAGCTTGTCGTTACGGAACGATACCGGTAGTAAGAGAAACAGGCGGTCTGTTTGACAGTATAAAGCCGTTGCAAAACGGATATACTTTTACAAATTACAACGCACACGACATGTTATTTGTATTAAGACAAGCGGTAAACGATTATAAAAATAAAGAAGAGTGGACAAAACTTATGCGTAGAGCTTGCACAACAGATTTCAGTTGGGCACACTCCGCAAAAGAATATGAATCTCTCTATTTGAATATGCTAAAATAATTTTACCTTTATCAGGAGAACATAATGAGCACAAACGCTATAACCGAAAAAGAAGTAAAGGACTTAATTAAAGGAAAACTCGCCAGATATTTCGGAGTAGCTCCAGCCGAAGCTTCAAAAGAACAAATTTATAAAGCCGTTGTAATGGCGGTAAGGGATATTCTACTAGAAAAAAGACAACAATTCCACAAGAAAGCCAAAGCTAAAAGGGCAAAGAGAGTTTACTATCTTTGCATGGAATTTCTTATGGGACGTTCTTTAAAAAACAGTTTATACAATTTAAGCGCTACGTCCGTATTTGAAAAAGCAATATCTTCTTACGGACTTACCCTCGAAGAATTATATGAACTTGAACCTGATGCAGGTTTAGGGAACGGAGGTCTTGGAAGACTAGCGGCATGCTTTATGGATGCATTGGCAACCGGAAACTATCCGGCTATGGGTTATTCTTTAAGATACGAATACGGACTGTTTAAACAAAAAATAGTAGACGGTTGGCAAATAGAATTACCTGATGTTTGGCTTCCTGGCGGAGAGGCGTGGCTCACACAGCGCTCAGATAAATCATTTAAAGTAAAATTTAACGGTCAAATTGAAGAAAAATGGACAGAAAACGGTCTTGTCACTAATTATATCAATTGTGATGAAATTCAAGCGGTAGCTTACGATATGATGGTATCGGGAAAAGACAGTGAAGCCGTTTCAGTTTTAAGATTATGGAAAGCCAAACCTGTACAAGACTTTAATATGAAACTCTTTTCACAGGGTGAATATTATCAGGCAATGACTGACGATAACGACGCCGACTTACTCACTAAAGTACTTTATCCTGCAGATAATCATAATGCAGGCAAATCATTGAGACTAAAACAGCAATATTTTTTATGTTCGGCATCAATACAAAATATAGTAGAGGATCATAAACATCGTTACGGAAACCTAAAGGACCTTCCTAAACTTGCTGCAATTCACTTAAACGATACGCATCCAGCATTAGCTATACCCGAACTTATGAGAGTACTCATAGACGAGAACTATTTTAATTGGGAACAGGCGTGGGCTATTACAACTGCCACTTGTGCATATACAAACCATACGGTTCTTGCAGAAGCTTTGGAAACATGGTCTGAAGACCTTATCGGGAGAACGTTACCGCGTATTCATTCAATAATAAAAGAAATTAACAGAAGACTTTGTGAACAACTTTGGAACAAATTCCCTGGAGAATGGCTGAAAATTTCGAGAATGTCGATAATAGAACACGACCGTATAAAAATGGCCAATTTATGTGTTTACGGCGGTCACAGCGTAAACGGAGTATCTTATTTACACAGTGAAATAATTAAAAATTCTGTTTTTAAAGATTTTTATGATTTTTCGCCCGAAAAATTTACAAATGTTACAAACGGAATTGCGCATAGAAGATGGCTGAATCAGTCCAATCCGGAACTTGCCGAATTATTGACGGATTGTATAGGCAACGGTTTTGAACTTGACGGCGCTCAACTTGCCGAATTCAAAAAATTTGAAAATGATAAATCCGTTTTACAACGCCTTGAAGAAATAAAAATATTAAAAAAGCGGCAGTTTGCCGAATTTGCCCGAAAAAAACAAGGATTTATTATTAATCCGGAAACTCTATTTGATGTACAAGCAAAAAGATTACACGAATATAAGCGTCAACTTTTAAATGTCTTGCACATTATCGATACCTATCTTGATTTACAAGATAATCCTAATATGGATATTGTACCTAAAACTTACATTTTCGGAGCCAAAGCGGCGCCCGGGTACGATATGGCGAAAAAAATTATTAAATTAATTAATTTTTTAGCTGACGAAATACGTGGAATTCCGGAAATAAAAGAAAAATTAAACGTTGTTTTCATGGAAGATTACAATGTATCCATGTCGGAAAAATTAATTCCGGCTTCTGAAATTTCCGAACAAATTTCTCTTGCAGGCAAAGAAGCAAGCGGAACCGGAAACATGAAATTTATGATTAACGGAGCTCTAACAATAGGCACATTAGACGGAGCTAACGTTGAAATGGCTCAAGCGGTAGGCGAAAAGAATATTTTTATCTTCGGGTACAAAGCAAACGAAGTCGACGAAATATGGCGGAACGGTTACAGTTCAAGCAAATATTACAACGATTCACCGAAACTAAGAAGAATTATCGAAGCGTTAATAATAGGCTTTAAGGGAGAATCGTTCGCGGATATAGCAAATTATCTTTTAACCGACTCCCCGGTAGCCGATCCGTATATGTGCATGGCAGATTTTGCTTCGTATAATACAACTCAAACTAAAATTTCCGAACTGTATAAAAGCGATAAATCTAAATGGAATCAAATATCATTAAGAAATATTGCCGCAGCCGGTGTATTTACAGCAGATAGAGCCATTTCCGAATACACAAATAATATTTGGTCTTTAAAAAGCTTCAAATAGTTAAATTATGTCAGACATAATAGTTAAAAGTCTGCTGCAACAACGGCAGACTTTTAATTTTGATTCGTTAAAATTATTTAAAAGTCTTGACAAATAATTTATTCTTTGTTAAAATGTTAAAAAAGGCTTAACACTTCGTAAAACCTGTATTTTACGAAGTGTTAAAGTTATATTTATCTCTTCTTCAAATAGGAATTTTCCATTATGAGCAACAACTTCTATATAGAAAGAAATAATAAAAATCTACAAAAAATTGAAAAATTATTAACCGATTTTTTACCTGATTTTTGTTATGATTATTTTATGGCTATAGACAGCAGAACTTCTACTTTAACGCGTCTTAATTATGCTCATGACCTTAAAATATTTTTTTACTATTTGCAAGAACGAAAATATCGCGGTAAAAAAATAATTAAAGATTTCTCTTTAAACGATTTGGAAAACGTTACAAGTACCGACATAGAATTTTTTCTCGGTTACCTCTCCCGTTATTATTATGACGGTAAAGAACACTTTTGCAATGAACGCGCAAAAGCAAGAAAACTATCTTCCGTTCGGGCAATGTTTAAATTTTTTTTTAACAAGGGAATGTTAAGCGCAGATAACTCTGTAAAAGTTACTACGCCTAAATTACATGAAAAACCCATTATACGGCTTGATTCCGGAGAAGTTTTTAATATTTTAGACACTGCGGAAAGCGGTGTTGGATTAAGCGCTCATCAGAAATTATATCATGAAAAAACTAAAATTCGCGATACCGCTATTTTAATGTTATTTCTTGGTACTGGTATACGTATTAGCGAACTTGTAGGACTTAACAATGAAGACCTTAATTTCAAAGATAATTCCTTTATCGTTACTCGTAAAGGCGGCAGTAAAGCTATTTTGTATTTTGACGAGGATGTATCTTCCGCTCTTCAACGATACTTAGATTACAAAGAAAATAGTTATGAAGATTTAATTGACCCCACTGCCCTCTTTATATCAAATAATCGTAGAAGAATAACCGTTAGAGCTGTTGAAAATCTTGTCAAAAAATATGCTAAAATTGTATCCCCTCTTAAAAAAATCACTCCACATAAATTACGATCTACTTACGGTACTCAATTGTATAAAGCAACTGGAGACATATATATTGTTGCCGACGTTTTGGGACATAAAGACGTAAACACTACACGCAAGCATTATGCCGCAATAAGCGAAGATACTCGTCGCTCGGTTGTAGGCAAAGTAAAATTAAAACGCGACGATGATTAATCATCGTCGTTCATTATTATTTCGTCTATTTTTATAACAGCATCGTTTTTAATATCAAGACACTTTCCACAGTTATCGCATACTTTATTGGGATCCAAATCGCAAACATCACATTCGCCGCAATCAATACACTCCCTTTCATATAATACACATTCTTTATTTTTGAACTTCATAACCAACCTCTACTAATATTTTAATTCATTCGATAAAATT
>CATKAP010000207.1 GCA_949746255.1 uncultured bacterium | reverse complement strand
TTGCACTAGAAAATACATTAAAAGTGCCGTACAAATAACTATCCATATGATAAGCAAAGCCAACCTGAGTTTGGTTTTGCTTTTTTGTTGGGTGGTGTTCTTGCTCAAATCTTCCATAATCTATTCTCCTTTATGAAAATAGTATAGAAGAAAATATAGAGAAAGTCAATAGGGAGGTAGAAATAAATTTTTTTGAAAAAGTTGTGAAAAAGGGTTGACTGCTATAACAGTTGTAGAAATAAGGATAAAAGTAAATAGAACATAATAAAAAAACGAAGGGTATATAATAACAAATAAGACAGTTCTAAATCTGTCTTATTTCGTGGTTAGAAAATAAAGAGCAGTTAATAACTTAAAAAATTTACAATAGACAAAAAAGGTATTGACAATATTTGAGTATATTGCTATACTTTATATATCACTAGATAGTGAGTCAAGGAGAAATAGAACAAATGAAGGAAAGTAAGTTTTTAGTTTATTTAGGTATAGTGATTTCCATTATTGCTCTAATCGGTAATAAAGTCCCAACTGTATGGTTATTTGTAATTGCGCTGTTGTCTTTTGTCGCTTGCATAATAATAAGCAGAATAGAATATAATTTATCTAATTCTCATCTCAAATGGATTGATTGTTTATATTATATTTTTAGTAAAAGAAATAGTCAGGTTAAGATTCACAACCGTATAATATATTATAAAATAAATACAAGAGAAGAAGCAGAGTTGTCAGTTGAGTCGGCTATTGAATACTTAAAACCTGTTACGGATTATTTTTCTATTGGGAAATATCATTGGGAACAGGATGAGCGAGTGGAAATTTCTATTGTAAACTGTGACAATTATATGAGTAAAAGAGAAATTGAATGTAATTGGGTAGATGTTCTAATTAAAAATAAAATGCCAACTAAGAGAAAGCAACTTGCAAATGTTGGCTTTAAACTTACTAAATTAAAGATTAATAATTTGGCAAGAGAATCTTTTATATCTTATAATATTACGGATAAGGTTAAAAATCTTGAATTTGTAGCAAATGTTAGCAAGGAGTTGGCTCCGCTTGAAGAAGCAGAATTAATAGTAAAAAATATTTATGGCATCACTATCAAAGTAGAAAAAGTTAAATATGATGATGTTAGTCACTCATTTAAGAAAACGGTTCATTATCCAAGAAAAGGGAGAACTTACATTCTTAAATGGGCAGAAAAAGAGGAAATTATAGACTGTTAGGTATTTATTATAGTTGGGTAACATAAAATATAATGCCTGTTATTAGTAAGGGGGTGATATATATGGAGATTTATACTAGAAAATAATCTGAGATAAAAATAAAATTATTAACACATAATGCACTATAAAGTAGATTTCTTGAAAATTTAATATATTTAAGAGATGCAATTAAAAAGGCAGTTTTCGGACTGTCTTTTTTCATACACAAAATAAATTTAGGAGGATATTTAATGAAAGAAATACAGCAACTGCGCTGTATCGCTCTCAAACTTGGCGTCAGCGGTACAGCGTTACCCATTACGGAAACGCGTTTATACAAGGGTAGTTATGGCTTTGTAAAACTGCAAGTTTATGCACCAAAGACGCAAAACACTGAAGCGCCTGTATGTACAGCGTTCTGCACCACAACCGACGAACTTGGTAGAGAAAAAGTAAGCAGTCGAAATCATAACCTAATGTACATCGGCGAATGCGGCTTGGAAGACAAGACCTATTTGCTTTTTGAAAGTCTATTGCCTAAAGAATTTACACAAAAGGAAACTTCGCCAAATGGACTCAAAATCACGTTCAATTACTTTGATACGGCAGTGACAACTGACGAGCGAGGCGAGATAGTTCTCAACGAAAGC
>CATKAP010000206.1 GCA_949746255.1 uncultured bacterium | reverse complement strand
ACCGCTTCCGCTTATCAGTAGCGGTAATACTTCGCTGATAATAACAATGGCTTCTATGGGGGTACTTTTCAACGTTTCGCGCTCCGATTAACAAGTATGGCCTTTTTCGCCATATAATGGGATATATTTTACAGGGGTAATTTTGCCATTTAAAAAATATTTGCGGACAATTACCTCAATCGGAGCCAATATGGAAAAATACATAATAAACGGAGGAAACAAGCTTTACGGAAGCGTTACAGTTCAAACTGCAAAAAATTCCGTTCTTCCGATACTAGCCGCCGCTTTTCTAACGGACGGCGAAGTTTTGCTGAAAAACATTCCTCGAATTTCCGACGTGAGAAATATGGTAAAAATTCTTACGCGATTGGGATGTAAAGCTGTTTTTAACGACGACGATTTAATTATAAACAGTTCTTCTGCGGACTGTTATGAAATTCCTAGCGAACTCGCGCATGAGATTCGTTCTTCTGTGTTTTTGCTGGGTTCGATAATTTCCCGTTTTCATATGGCAAAAATTGCCTATCCCGGAGGTTGCGACATAGGATTGCGTCCGGTTGATTTACATCTTTCGGGGCTTAAAAAATTGGGCGTGGAAATTACAGAAGAAAACGGTTACATAATTTGCAAATGCAATAAACTTTACGGCGATGAAATAATGCTTGACTGCCCTAGCGTGGGGGCAACCGAAAATATAATGCTTGCTGCAGTCCGCGCGGAAGGTGTGACGGTAATTAAAAATGCCGCCAGAGAACCTGAAATAGAGGATTTGCAGAAATTTTTGAATGCAATGGGGGCGAAAGTTCGCGGCGCAGGAAGCGGTACGATAGTAATAAAAGGCGTATCGGAACTCGGAGGCTGCGAATTTTTACCGATACCGGATAGAATAGAAGCGGGAACTTTTCTTGTGGCGGCGGCTATGTGCGGCGGAAACGTGGAACTTAATCGCGTATGTGCCGAAAATATAAGTTCTCTTTTACATAAATTAAAAGAAAACGGTTGCAAAACCCGAATAAATGATGATAAAATAGAAATAGAAAGTCACAGAAGACTCACTTCAGTAAAGAGTATCGAAACACAGCCTTATCCGGGGTTTCCTACCGACTTGCAGGCGCAGATAACGGCGCTTTGTTGTATTTGCAGAGGGCAGTCGATAGTAACCGAAAATCTGTTT
>CATKAP010000205.1 GCA_949746255.1 uncultured bacterium | reverse complement strand
ATTCCCGTTAACCCAATTACAGCACCTGTTATATTTCCTGCCTCAAAAGCACTATTTCCCACAAAAATAGCTAATACAATTAAGAGTGTAACAAATACTTTTCCAATCTTGGAGTGGGAATTTTTCCTAATATTTTTACTTATTCCTATTTGCGTTATGACTCCAGTTTTTGCAGCAAAAATTTGAATAGTTATTGCCACTAAAATAGCAACAATCATAATTCCCAATAACGAATACCCTGTTTCGTAACCTGACTTAATACAAGTAGTAACTGTACCTGGTCCAATAAATGCTGCTGTAACAATTGCTCCTGGTCCGGTATTTTTTAAATATCTTTTCATCTATTATAAATCACCTTCCTACTTTGTCATATATTATAATACAAGATCAGATCATTATATCTATTCATTGCAATATCATATACATTGAAATGTTGCAACTGTTCATAATGAGACTTTTCAAAATGGTATAAATTTGCAGATTCTACCTCATTTAGTTCTTCATAGTTATTATGTTTAATCCATTCAAATAAACCCGGAAATGAACCATTAAACCCATATCCTATTTTTTCACTATAGAATTCTTTAATATTTATATTATCAGAAAGTGAACACAGTTTCTTCCAATAATGAACAATATCTTTAATATGTATATTCTTCTCAAATCTTCGTGCTCCGCCATCATATATAGCACATTTTTCAAAAAGAACATGTAATCGTTCATATAAATCCTGTCTATACTCTGGTGCCAATATTCCATTTTTAAATGTAAAATCCACATAAGGTAAATTTAATTTTGTTATACCACACGAAGTATATGTTGTAAAAACTGCCTCAAAAAAAACAGCATATATACCCTGAAAATCAGGCCATCGTTCCTTTAATTTATATTCAAGTTTGTGAATCAAATCAACTGTATTTTTAGTTCCAATTGTAAATACAACTATTTTGCATATTTTATTATTATTATACACATACTTTTCCACTAAATATTTTATAGTATTATAAAAAGTTTCTCCAGAAGCAATAATGTCGCCTATTATAATTGTTGAATTAGGAACATTGGCTATCTTTTGATATTTTGATTCTAT
>CATKAP010000204.1 GCA_949746255.1 uncultured bacterium | reverse complement strand
TGAAAAGGCGGGAGTGCGCGTCGTTCTCGACGATACCGACAACAGCCCCGGCTGGAAGTTCAACGAATGGGAAATGAAGGGCGTGCCTTTGAGAATAGAGCTCGGTCCCCGCGACATTGAGGAGGGCAAGGCGTTTGTTTTCCGCCGCGATACGCTGGAAAAGCAGCCGTATGCTTTGGAAAGCTTGGAGCGCGACGTTGCAGAACTTTTAAAAACCGTTCAAAAGGATATGCTGGAGGCGGCAAGGGTTCGCCGCGACGGAAAAATAGTTTACGCAACCGATTTGGACGGAATATTGAAGGGCGTTGAAGGCGGTAACTTTGTCAAAGCGGGCTGGTGCGGCTGCCGCGAGTGCGAGGACGAGGTTAAGGTCAAAACGGCGGCAACCTCCCGCGTGTTCGCCGAGGGCGAAACGAGCGAAAGGTGCGCAATATGCGGCAAGAAAGCCAAGCATACCGTAATTTTCGCCCGCGCTTATTGATAAAAACAGGTAATTTGGCATGAAAAAAATAAATATCATATTCGCTTTTCTTTTGCTGTTTGCAGTGTGGGGTATAGCGGCTTGCAACGTTTGCAATACGAAAGAAGCGAAGGGCTTAAGTTCCGAGCAAGTAACTATGGTTCGCCAAGCTATAAATAAAGACGACTTTTACAAAGACGCGACGGTGGAGATTTTAACTCTCGTCGCCGAATTTGACGAGAATTTGGTAGTTGAAATCAAAGTAGACAGACCCGATGTCAATGTGTTTACTGTAGAGGTTGACGTAAAAGTTAACGGAATATATATTTGCTCTTTGCCCGATCCGTCGTATGAGTTAATCTACTATCATAACGGAGAAATATATAACGATTTGCAAAAGGCTTACGACGGCGGTGTTTTAAGCAATGAAAACGTTTCTTATCTTGCCGTAACGGCTAAAATAAAAAATTAAAACAAAGTTAAAAGCGGCGCAAAAGCGCCGCTTTTTTAAAACGCAACCGTAAGTTGCGCAAAAAATTTATACTTGCAAATATAAGTTGGTTGTTTTTGCTTCCGATTTTATTTATAATTTTAATCGATAAAAATAACCACGGAGCAGAATTATGAAATTTTCAGAAAATTTACATTATTTGAGAAAAAGGGATAAAATAACGCAGGAGGAGCTTGCCGACAGACTTGGCGTTTCCCGCCAGTCCGTTTCCAAATGGGAAACGGGAGAAGCCTATCCTGAAACCGATAAACTTTTGATTCTTTGCGATTTGTTTGACGTTTCTTTGGACGGGCTTATGCGCGGAGATCTGACGGGCGGAGAGGAAAAAGAGCCGACAGTTAAAAACGGAAAAGAGTACGCCGAACGTACCGATAAATTTGCGCGCGGAATCGCAGCGGGCGTGTTTTTAATATTGTTAGGAGTTGCCGTTTGCGTCGTTCTTGCGGGCGTTTCCCTGACGTTCGAGGAAAATATCTCAAACCTTGTTTCTGTTATGGGCGGGGTTGCGGTGGTCCTGTTCGTCGCCGCGGCGGTGTTTCTTTTTATTATAAACGGAATGACATACGACAGGTTCCGCAAAGAAAACGTTGTGACGGAAAGCGTTTACGGCAAAGAGGAAACAAAAGCGTTTTTCAAGCGCTTTGCAGCGACTATGGCTTGCCTCGTTTCTGGAATTCTTTTAGACGTAATATTTCTGGTTGTATTTATATCGCTGATAGACGCGGAATTTATCGCCGTATCGAACAAGGACGAAATTTACTGTTATATAGTTGCGGCATTTTTATTCGTCATTTCTTTTCTGGTCGGCGGACTTGTGTTTACTGGTATCGAGCATAGTAAATACGATATAAACGAGTATAACGCCGTTTCTTCGGATAAATCATCGCCGCGCGGTAAACTTAAAGACGCCGTATGCGGCGCGATAATGATGACTGCTGTTGCGCTGTTTTTGGTGCTCGGTTTCGTTTGGAACCTGTGGCATCCCGGTTGGGTGGTTTTTCCCGTGGGCGGAATAATATGCGGAATAGTAAGCACGATTATGGATATTAAAAAAGACTGAGTTTAAAACGAAACCCCGCCGCCCGAATTATCGGGCGGCGGGGTTTTCTATTTTTATATTATT
>CATKAP010000203.1 GCA_949746255.1 uncultured bacterium | reverse complement strand
TGTCGAAAAGTGTAATTTGTGTTGATTTTTAACAATTTTTAAATATATTATGTAAACGGTTGACAGACGGGGGGGGGGTGTTATGCTATAAGCGTAATTTAATTGAAGATTATGTCGTTGTTTATAATCGGCTTTGAACGTCGGCTCCTCTTTGGTTATTTTAACATTTTTATGGAGGAAAATTTAATCAATGGCAAACAAAAAGACCGTGTCTCTTGTCATGGCGGCGGTAATGGCTATTGCCACGCTGTTTACTTTTACTGCGTGCGCGCCTAAAGCCCCCGAACTTACCGGCATTGAGATTACAACCGCTCCTACGAAAGTGGAGTACATTTTGGGTGAGAAATTCGATCCCGCGGGTATGGTAGTATCCAAAAAATTTGACGATGAGTCTAAAACAGCGTTAAACGCTGAAGAATATACCTGGGACCTTAAAAACGAGCTTAAGCTTTCCGATAAAAAGGTTACTATTTCGTATAAGACGGAGGAAAAGACGTTTACTGCGTCGGTTAACATTAAAGTTACCAACGATATTAAGTCTGTAGACGTCGTTACCGAGCCTACTAAAAAAGAATACATAGCGGGCGAAGTTTTCAATCCCGCGGGTATGACCATTCAGGCCACGCTTCAGAATAATTCGAAAGAAGAAGTGGTAGAGGTTACGGAAAATTTGGTAACCTATAAAACCACCGGGTTGGTAAAATCCGACGAGCATTTCAAAATGGAATACGGCGGTTTCACCTTCTATCTCGAGATAAAGGTATCTCACGGCGCGTTCCTCGAGGCGGAAGCCGGTCAGGTTGACGGCGCCAGAATAACAGGTCAGGCACCCGATACGAGCGCTATCGAAAAAGACTATCAAAACGCATACGGCAATCGTGACGACGCTCAGGGACACAGAGGTATAGACAAAGGTAAAAACTGCAAAACCATCCTCGGCGCAGGTAACGACAACTATAACTGTGAAAAGGGCGGTCCCAACGGTTGTACAATAGAAGGCACGCGTGTAGATGTAACCCATTATGTTTACGACCATCTTGAATGGACGGAAACAACCGGCGGCGAGCCTGCAAAGAGCGGCATGATGCAGAACAACCACATTTACTTCAAGAGAGCGGGAGAAAAAATGCTTTATAAGCTTACGGCTGATAAAGCGGGAAAGGTTCTCGTTACGTTCAAAATGGCTAACCCCAACATAACCGGCGCGGTAGCTACAGAAACGAATTTGAACCAAATATTTAAGGTTACCGTAGGCAATACCGCGGTTGTTATTCCCGAAACCGTTA
The DNA here is from genome assembly GCA_949746255.1 of uncultured bacterium. Lineage (GTDB taxonomy): Bacteria > Bacillota > Clostridia > Christensenellales > Borkfalkiaceae > Coproplasma. Next base: position 8,526 of record CATKAP010000203.1, on the reverse strand, counting down.
AGCTTGCTTCCGTAGATTGGTCGGAATACAAGTCTTATAACAGCGACGCAGACGTTGCCGTAAAGGGTCAACCCGACAAATACACGGGTCCCGCTTGCACCCCTATATTCTGCTGGCAGAACGTAACCGTTGAACTCACTGTAGAAAAAGGCGTTAACTCTCTTACCGTTGAATCCTTGTGGAACGGTAACGAAAGTATCGGCGTCAGATTAGACTCTATTTCGTGCAACGCAGACGAAGACGAAATTACAATCAGCCTTAACAGCGAATTCAAACCTACGGTTAAATCCGCTCAACTCAAAGTTGACGGAACTAAGGTTCTGCTCGGCGTAATAGCAGACGCACACGCGGTAGGCTTTACCGACGACGAAGTTAAGGGTTACTTCATGAATACGAAGGTTGCAAACGTAAGCAACGCTACGTATTACGGTAACGTTTTAGGCGGTACGATTGACGGACAGCCTATAACTTCCAATACCGATACTAACGATCCTTGGACGCAGTCTGTTTTAAACGGCGGTCTCGGCTATACCGAAGCTCCTTATGCCGTGGATTTGAACAATAATACGACCAAGGTAAGCTATAAGGACGACATGGGCGGCAAGGGAAATGCCGATTCCGTTGAAAAGATTACGGAAGGCAAGTTTGCAGATTGCTACGTCATCTGGTACGACGTAACTATTCCCGCCACAAATTCCGATAACTATGTAGGCGTTTGGACGTTTACCAATTTCAACTACGGCACTGATTTTGCGGCTAGCAAGCCCGATCAGGATATCGTTAAGACCGACGTGGATGTAACCGCAGAGCTTGGCGGATATTGCTATCAGGCATATTGCGACAGCCGCGACAACAACGTAACGTTCGGTTGGGGTAATCTCTGCCTCGTTGTTCAGAAAGGATCTTTTGAAGGCGAAGGCGCTTGCAACAAGCTTATGAGAAGATGGATTTCTCACTGGACCAACGACAGAAACGATCAGGAGCTCGTGGATAAACGTAAGGAGCCTGCAACTCCCGCGGCATAAAGAGTCAAATTTTTAAACTTCAAACTTAATTAAGCCGATACATGCGCGAAGTGTATATATTTCTCTTAGGGGAACGTCCGCTTTTTGCGAACGTTCCCCGTTTTTTATCCGAAAAATACGGCGCCGAGTAAGAGAGTTCGAAGTTATTTTTTAAACATTAAAATTTAAGGAGTAAATTAATCCACATATATGAAATTTTCAGTTAAAAAAGCCATATGTTTTGCCGTAATTGCAATTATATTGGTTGTTTGTATCGTTGCCGACGTGTTCGCAACGCGTTACAGCAGAAACATTACCGCGCTTTTATGCGGTTCCGGCGCGGAGGTCGACGGCGAAGCCGGCGAATTTTCATCTAAACTCGGAAACGAAATAGTTAAAAACGTAGGAGCGGAAAGCACGACTCTTTTGCTCAATGAAAACGACGCTCTGCCTTTGGAAACGAACGCCAAGGTTAACGTATTCGGTTCCGCTTCCGCGGATAAAAACTGGATTGTTACAGGCTCGGGCAGCGGTACGGGCGTAATAGACCCGCAGTATGCGGAAACGTTTATGACGTCGCTCAAGGGCGCGGGACTTCAGGTAAACGAAACGCTTGAAAAATTTTACGCCGCCCGCCCCGCAACAAGAGGCGACAAAAACACAAAGCCTTACGAATTGAGCGAACCGGCAATCAGCGAATTAAAGCAAAACGCCGCAAACGCGAAGGAATGGTCGGATACGGCTATTGTGGTTTTAGGCAGATACGCCGGCGAAACCATAGCCGAAATTCCTTTGAATTATAACAACAATAAAACCTATCTGGAGCTTACCGATTCGGAAGCAGAGCTTTTGAATTACATTAAAAACGACGCAAAATTCGGTAAAATTATTCTGGTTGTAAACGCGGCTAACGCAATGAACCTCGGTTTTATGAAAACCTACGGCATAGACGCGTGTGTTTGGGCGGGCTTTACCGGACAGTCGGGCGCATGGGCGATAGGAAGAATTTTAAACGGCACAATCAACCCTTCGGGCAGAACAACCGATATATTCCCCTACTTCCCCAACAACTCTGCATACGATTCCGTTTGGGCCAACAACCGTAACGTAGATCTTACGGGCGGCGCCGAGATTATCACTAAAAACATGGTTGAAGCGGAAGGCATTTATTACGGCTATAAGTGGTACGAAACCGCAGCCGAGGAAGGCTTCTTCGGAAGAACCTCTTTCGGTTCTGGTTACGAAGGCGTGGTTCAGTTCCCTTTCGGTCACGGACTTTCTTACACAGACTTCAAATGGACGGTTAAAGACGTTTCGCTTGCAAACGGCGGCGCGCTTGCGCTCGATACGGAAGTTACTTTAACGGTAGAGGTGGAAAACGTAGGTACGAAAGCCGGTAGGGACGTGGTGGAACTCTATTTCAATCCCCCTTACACTTCGGGCGGAATAGAAAAAGCTTCCGTAAACCTTTTGGATTTTGCCAAGACAAAGGAAATAGCTCCCGGCGGAAAAGATCAAGTTAAACTCACGTTTACCGCGTTCGATATGGCTTCTTTCGATTGCTGGGATTTGAACGGAAACGGTAAAACATCGTGGGAGCTTGACGAAGGCGATTACGAATTAACTCTGCGCATAAATTCGCACACGGTTGCGGACGACAAAATGGCGGAAGGTTCGGCTACGTTAACTTATAATATTGCCGAAACCCTTGTTTACGAAAACGACCCTGTTGGCGGCGGCAAGATAGATACCCGTCTTACCGGAGACGACGCGTATGCGGGCGTTTCCGTTGACGGTACGAACGTCGGTCTTACAAAGGCAGATTATCTCTCGCGTGCGGACGGTTTCAAAAATTACAACGATACGGTAAAAACCCGTACCGCAGGCCCTTCGAGAAACAATGAAAAAATGAAGGCCGCAAGGGAATTTATGAATCCCGTTTACGAAACAAACGAAATGCCTAAAACGGGAAGCACCGAAACAGATATGCATTTGGTTACAGTTGAGGGCGGAGCCAAAGCAACGCTTGATCAGCTTAACGGCAAATGGGGCGACGCCAAACCCGTATACAATACGGAACTTATCAAAAAACTTGCGGAAAATTACGAAAGCGACGAATGGAATAAGTTGATTGCTCAAATGACGACGGCGGAACTTAAAGATTTATTTACTTTCGGCGGTTTCCAAACGGTTGCGGCGGTTTCTATAGGTAAAATCAAGAATCTCGATTACGACGGCCCCGCAGGCTTTAACCTTACGGCTTTGAAAGGCTCGTGGGATGGCGGCGTGGACGCGGCTGAAGAAATTGAAAAGGTATGGACTGTTTGGCCCAGCGAATCGATAGTAGGATGTTCCTGGAGTAAAAATCTTCTCCTTGAAATGGGCTTGTTTATGGGCATGGAAGCGCAGAATACAAACGTTTCCGGTTGGTACGCGCCCGGTCTTAATCTTCACCGTTCGGCTTATACGAACCGTAACTTCGAGTATTACTCTGAGGACGCAGTTCTTGCGGGCAACCTCGGCGCAAATATCGTACACGGTGCAAAGATGAACAATCTTTATTGCTACATGAAGCATTTCGTATGTTGCGAATACGGCAAGAATCCCGGCGATACTGATACCTGGCTTACCGAACAGTCTTTGAGAGAAAACGCTATGAGAGTATTTGAAATAGCTGTTAAAGAGGGCGGCGGCAACGCTATAATGACGGCGTTCAACAACGTTGGTCCCGTTTGGGCAGGCGCAAACTATGCGACAAGTACTCAGATTCTCCGCGATGAGTGGGGTTTCCGCGGAACGCTTCTTACCGATATAGTTTCCACACCCGAAAACACCGTAGTAGGATTATTCAACCACAAACAGGGACTCCGTTCGGGTCAGGATATATGGCTTAACCATACTTTAACTCCTTTCCACAGTATCGATTTGAACAGCGATAAGACCATGGTTAATTGCGCGCAGCGTGCGGCTCACAATATAATTTGGACGTCGGTGGATACTTACAATTACGCTTCTTCTTACGACCGTTCGCAACTCAACGAAATTTTCGGCGATAACGGCGAAACGGAGCTGAAATACGCCATAGAATTGAGCGTGCGAGTGGCTCCTACCGTTAACGCATGGTGGATACCCGTTGCTATCGTTTTGGAAGTTCTCGTATTGGGCGGATGTGCCGTTTGGGCGTTCTTCCTTTTGAAACCGTTATTTTTCAAAAAGAAAGCGGCGGTTACGGAAGAAAGTTCTGAATCCGGTACGGAAGAATAATTTAAAATAACTAAATATGCAGTAAAAGCAGCGTCGCCGCGTTCATTCGGACGCGGCGACGTTTATAAATCTACGTAAAACAATACGTAAATTAATGATAAAGGAGAATAAAAATGAAAATAAAAAGCTTATTGTTAAGCTTTTTGCTTGTCGGATTAGTTGCTTCGGCCGGTTGCGTCGTCAATACGCCGCCGGAAGGCGAAGTGCCCGGCGTTGCGCCTTATGCGGATATGAAAGTTACCGTTGCTGGCGGCGATATACGCGGAACCGAAACGAAAGAAAAAGACGTGGCTGTATTCAAGGGTATTCCGTATGCCGCCGCTCCCGTAGGTGATTTAAGGTTTAAGTCTCCCCAACCCGTAACGCCTTGGCAAAACGAACTCGACTGTTCGTTATGGGGCTCGTGCGCGTTACAGAATACGCCTAACACTACCGGCGGAATATGGACGGCGGAATTTCAGCCCGACCTGAATCCCGAACACTACAGAAACGGCGAAGTTTTTTCGGAAGATTGTTTATATCTCAACGTTTGGTCGTCTTATAAAACTTTCGAAAACAAGCCCGTTCTTGTTTACATTCACGGCGGCGCTTACAATACCGGCGGAAGCAGCGCCGAAATATTCGACGGCGCGAATATAGCGAGACGGGACGTTGTTTACGTCAGTATAAATTACCGTTTGGGATATCTTGGATTTATGGCTACCAACAATTTGAAAGCGGAAAATGACGGCGCGGGCAATTACGGAATTTTGGACCAAATTGCGGCGTTAAAATGGGTTAAAAACAATATAGAAGTTTTCGGCGGCAACCCTGAAAACGTTACGGTAATGGGACAGTCCGCCGGAGCCGGTTCTTTGATAGGGCTTATAGGATCCCCTAAAGCCGAAGGTTTATTTAATAACGCCGTTACTTTGAGCGAAGAGCCTTACAGCGGTACCTGGCAAACAATGGACGAAAGAGTAGCCAAAATAAGCGGTTCGTTTGCTTCGTCGTCCGTAGAGGATTTACGCAAACTCTCATCCGCCAGCTTCAAAGGGCTTGATATCTGTCCCAGCGGTCCCTGTATAGACGGCGAAATTATCACCGGTTCTTATAAATCGTCTGTTAAAAAACGTACGGTTAACAGCGTAAATCTTATGTGCGGGAACGTAGCTTATGACGATAACAAACATATAAGCGTGTTTACAGATTTTTATTCCACAAACGAATTTACGGTGACGGAAAATATGCTCGGTCAGCATAACGCGCTTGCAAAAGACAGAAATAATCTTAGAGACGGAACGGAAACTTTCGTATATCTGTTCGAACGCGAAGTTCCTGTTGCCCCCACAGGCAATAGTCAGGCTTTAGGCCCGCAACACTCTTACGAACTGTATTATTTTACGGGCAATTTTTGCACTGTGAGCGGGAGAAAGTGGACGGAAACCGACTATGAATTGGGCAATAAAATGCTTGAATATCTTGTCAATTTCTGTACAAACGGCAATCCTAACGGCGACGGATTAACTGAGTGGACGGCAAATGCGGGCGATTTACACTATATGAATTTTGCCGATTCCGTACAGGCAAAACTTCTCGATTCAGCCAAAGCGCAGGCGGTAAATAAACAATTCGGATTATAATAATACGTTGTAAAAGACGTTTCGTTTTATCGAAGCGTCTTTTATATTTTTGTAATTGTAGGTTGATATTGTTTTCAGGCTGAAATGAGCAAATTTTAAGAACAGGTTGCAATTTTTTTAAAAATGTGCTACATTGATTATGCTACTCATTTTAATACTATGTTTAGGGAGTATTATCGGTAAAAGCGTACTCTCACCTTAAACATAGGAAATGTGTAGCAACATTGAGAGGTGCGTTTTTCGGCGTGTTTCTTAATGGAACACGCTTTTTTATTATAAGGGGAAATTAAATGAAAGTTGAAAGAATCAAAGCAATAGATCTTGATAAAAACGCCGCTCGGAATTATACTGAAATAATCGTACGGCGAGAAGTCGGACGGCCGGTTAAAATTAAATATCTCGGCGGGGGATCGTTCGGTATGGCTTACAAAGTAACGTTTTTGGACGGCAGAAAAATTGTAGTCAAATTTTTAAGAGCGCGCGATATGCTTGAAAAAGAAGTGTACGATCTGAATTTACTTGCCGCAAATTGTTCCGTTAAAATCCCTCGCGTACTGTTTTCCTGCAAAGCGGACGACGAAATTCCCGTAGATTGTTACGGAATGGAATTGATAGAGGGAAGCAACGCCGTGTTTTCTCTCGGTTTGTTTTTGAAATCGAAAAAACGCCGCAAGCAATTTGCGGACGAAGTTACAACCGCTCTGCACGATATACATAGCCGTAAAAACGAGAAGTTCGGCGATACAATGCATCCCGCATACAGCCGCTGGCTAGATTTCTATAAACCGTACGCGGAACAAATTCTACTCAAAGCGGAAGAATTGTTTTCCGAAGGCATGCTTCCCGAAAAAGTTATAAATTCAATGCGGGCGGCGTGGGAAAAATTCGATTTGATTTTTTCGGAAGAAGTTGCTGAAGCATGTCTTATTCACGGCGATATCAATATCGCCAATATAATGATTGATAAACAGTATAAATTAAGCGGATTTATCGATCCTTTAAACTCTATGTATGCGGACCGCGAATACGATTTGTTCCAATTTGACAATTTGACCGGCAAACGCTTCTTTTTACGGGAAACATATATCGGAAAATACGGCGCGAGCAAATATTGCGATGCAAAATGCGCTTTTTACGGACTTTTTCATGAAGTATACAGCTATATTAAATCGGGAATGCTCGTCAATTTCATAATGAATCCTCTTGTGAAAAATATGAATAAGAGGCTTGCCGAACTATGATGTCTTTAGGCGCAAAAATTACGGGTTCGATAATAAAAATGTATACGTATAAATACCGCAAAAATCATTTATCGCTTTCCCGTTCGATAAAATTCAAAAATAAAAAATACGATCCGCCCAATGGCTTTAAGTTTGAAGTAAAAAAGTTTTGCGGTACCGAATTTGAAATTCTGTCGCCGAAGGAACCTGACGAGCGTTACGCCGTCGTGCATTTCCACGGCGGAGGAAGCACGCAAAAAATGAACAGCATGTACAGAAAAGTCGCGGAGAAATTATCAAAGCTTTCAAATGCGGAAGTCTATTCTATTGATTATAGAACGGGCGAAGAACTTGTTTATCCTTCTGTACACGACGAGTGTTATACTGCGTATACCGAACTGGTTTCTACGGTTTTAAAAGATAGAAAAATCATAGCGGTAGGCGATAGTTTCGGTGCAAACGTTATGTTGTCGATATGCCTTAAACTTCGTGATAAAGGGCGCCCTTTGCCAGACGCATTAATTTCGATATCATGTTGTATCGACCTTGCCGCAACAGGTAAATCTTATGAAAAGAACTGTTACAGAGATCCTATCTATTCTCTGCCGAAAAATCAAAGTTTTAAGGAGCATGAAAAAGATATCAGGCGCATTATAAAATACATAGGCAATACTTCGCCGTACGATATGTTTTTATCTCCCGCATATGCTGAATACCATGGTTTTCCGCCGATGTTGATACAGTGCGGAGAAGCCGAAACTTCCGAGAGCGACAACGACGCGCTATACGAAAAAGCGTTAAAAAGAGGCGTAAAAGTCAAGCTGACTAAATATTACGGAATGTGGCATGATTTTCAATACCTTACTCCGTTTTTGAAAGAAAGCAAACAGGCTTGGCTCGAAATCGGAGAATTTATGAATTCTGTTGTAAATTAAAGTCCCAGGCGGTTTTACATAAAAGAAAAATGACTGATAAGATATATGTTCTTATCAATCATTATGTAGTGGAGCGCTCATAACGTAAAACGAATTTTAATCGTCTTTTTTGATTTTATATGCTTTACGGAAAATAAAGGCAGTGCCCACAAATCCCCCTACGGGAAATATCAGACATAACGTAGTCAATGATATATGCATTGAATTTCTAAAAACGACGTCCGTCGGATTGTCGGGGTTTACGTAAATAGTAATTGTTGTTCCCATATCGTCGGGAGGAACGTCAACGGAAGAAGGGGTGTCGGCGGTTTTTTTATACTTTTTTCCGTCGAATTCGTATTCTACAATAGCGTAATAAGCAGTTAGCTTAAAGTTCTTTGAGTCCCTTTCATAAATAATTCTGTGATCAACAACCACCGATTCAATTGCCATATACCGACTTGCTTGAATTTGCCTTACAAGCAAATAGCATCCGGTGCCG
>CATKAP010000202.1 GCA_949746255.1 uncultured bacterium | reverse complement strand
ATTTCGTAATCAAATTGCGTTGACGAGCCGCTTGCCGCGTTGGAAACGAGATATTCTTCCGTAGATGCGTAGAAAGTTCCCTTATAGCCCGATTCCAGAGAGAATCTGTCTATTAAAAGTTTCGAACAGTCCTCGCCTTTAAAAGCGAATTCCACCTTGTTTGCCGTACCTGCATTGAGAACGGGCGCGGGAATACTTACTTCGACAAATAAGTATTCTTCGTCCGCCGCGGCGGACGTGCTCAACAATGTTGAGCGGGGAATTTTATACGACCTTCCGTTAACCGTCATGGTCATTACGTCTGCAAGATCTATAACGCTTCTTGCCGCGTCCGCTTTGACCGCGACGCGCATAGTCATATCGGGCTTGAATATGGTTTCGGCTTCGATATTGAAAGATTTTTTACCGCCGTTTTCGGGAGTGACGACCGTTACCTTTCCGTTTTCGTCGTTAACCTCGCCGACGGTGATATGTTCGGTAACGGCGGTTTCGGCTTCGAGTCCGCTTTTTACTATCGCCGCTGTTTTGTGGAAAATATTGGGATCGTCTTTAAGCAAAACCGTGAGTATGCATTTTTTATAGTACGACGCCCTTTCCGTGTTGCCTTTCACCGTGCACTTGTCGGAAGTAAGCAGCAGTCTGTTGCCGCTTTCATAAGTTCCGCGCACTGCCGGCATCGCCTCGGAAGTCAACGCGCCCGGTTCCAAATAAACCGTGCCTTCCGGTCTTACCGCTATTACGTAGCCGTCGTCGTATTCCGCCGCGGTAACGACTTTAACGGGAACTTCCATATTGAATTCAGTGCCGCCCCTGTGCCATTTGACGTCGACCTTTTCCGTGCCTGCGGTAAGATTTTCTTCGGACGCCGAAAATTCTTTAGCGCCGACAAGCTCGGTAGAACCGTCGTTGAATTTTACGGTCGCTTTCATACCTTCCGCGTCAAACGCCATGTTATCAGTGTAATACACGCGGTAAGGATTTTCTTTCAAACTTATGGAAACGGGCATTACTTTTTCCAAAGAACATTCTACTTCAGCCGTTTTAACGACGGGTTCGGGAGTTTCTTCCTCATTTGCCTCGGGAGTAAACGTATAACTTATCCGAACGTTTCCTCCTTTGGAACGGAAGTTTGCCGGAACAGAAATTTCAAACGCGTCGGGCTTTAAAATTTCGTCGAATTCTTTACCCTTTTCGGTAAAATGAGCTCTTACGTTGAAATCGCCGTTAACGGGAGCAGCTTTGCCGTTATCGTAATACGTAACGTTTTCGGCAAGTTCCGCGCTTATACCCATAAGCTCCAAAGGCAACCCCTGAACGCGCTTTTGTTCTTCCCTCTCCGCTATGGCGGCGTCGTAATATTTTTTCCATGAGTTGTAAGAAGGAAGCATTATGGAAAGTACCGAAGTAATTATAACAATTACCGAAACGCCTACCGCAACCAAACTTACGAACAGTTTGTTACGGAATAAATTCAAAAATTTCATATTTCTCCTCCTTCCGTCCCGTCCTCGGCTTTACGCTTGTCGGGAGATTTCATAAATACGTTTATGAGCACGAGCGCCGCCCAAAGCGCGCAACCCACGCTGACGACCACATCAAGCGAATAAACGAGAGGCTGCCACCAACTCCACGAGTTTATGGAAGTGGAAGCTATATAAACTTCGGCTTTATCGGGATTGGCAAGATACTGTCTTTCGTTATAATCAGCTCTGAGCCACATATAAAGCACTTGCTTAGCGCTTTCCCTCAGTCTGTTCTGTAAACGGTTGGAAGAACCCTCGTTATAATTACCTATGGAGAGATTTACGCCCATACCGAAGTTTCCGCCGCAACGCAATATAGAATCGCAATAAGAATTAGTGCCTATATAGTCGGTGGTTATCGCGCCTTTAAACTTCCATTCCTTTCTGAGAACGCCCGTAAGCAACGCAACCGTAGTTTCCGAGTGTTCCGCGCCTACGCCCTGATACGTCGTCATGCAGCCGAGCGCCCCGCCTTCGACAAACGCTTTACGGAAAGGTCTTAAATAATTTTCTCTGAGCGCCTGTTCCGTAAGCCATATATCGCTTCCGCCGTAGCCGTAGAGAGCGAAGTGTTTAAGGAAACTGTAACGCCCTCTCGTGCCGAGTCCCTTTACCGCGTTGGAAATTATCACTCCGCAAAGCACGGGGTCTTCGGAAGGCGATTCGTGATTTCTGCCGAAAAGCGAGCTTCTGTGCAAATCGATGGCCCATCCCCATACTCCCGTACAGCCGACGGCTTTCATATCGTCGCCGTAAGCCTTGCCGAATTCGTAAGCAAGATTGGGATTCCACGTCTGCGCTATTACCACCATGGTGGGATAACCCGTTCCGCGGGGAAGGACATCCACGAAACCGCCTATCTGAGCGGGTCCGTCCAAATCTTTGAGATAAGGTTTACCTACCGAATTAATTTCTTTACTGCCGTAATAACGGTTTATAACGTTTACCACTTCCGAAGGGGAAAGCTGGTCGAGTACGGAATCCCATTCGGGGTCGTCGTAATTCGCGCCGAGCTTTTTGCCAAGGTCGGTTATTATTCCGTTTACGGCAAGTTTTTTGCCGTTATTCGCATTCCAGGTAACCGCCGAATTATTTACGGGGTCGCCGAATTCGTCCGTTGTCGCGTTATCCCATGCGGCAGCTCTCGCGGAGTAGTCTGCGGGGTTGAATTTTGCCGAAGGCGTGCACGCTCTTGCCTTGTTGAGTTCTTTAAACTGTTCGGGTTTGGGAAGCGATTTGCGGGTAAACCACGGTATATCCGCCGTAAAACTTCCGTCGTTCGCGTCTATCGGAGTTGCATCCACGGCGTCCTCGCCCGTGAACAAATTGCCGACCTCGGAGCCCGTAACGGGGTCGTTTTTAACTTTAATGGTTTCGGGCACGTTGAAATCGAATGCGCCCGCAACGCGCTCGCCTTTGTAATTGACCGTGTTTATTGTATGGGAATCGGTCATGAGTTTAAGGGTATATGTTCCCTCTTCGAGCTCATAACCTTTGAACCCGTTTTTATTTTTATCGTAGCAGTCGTAAGATAAAAAGTCATAAGCGTCCGTTTCCACGGTAATTTCCGTTTCTTTACCGGGCTCTATCACGTTGGTTTTATTAAAGCCAACCAAGGAAACGTAAGATTTTTCTATTCCGTTATCCGTATAAGGCGCGGTAAGATAAATCTGCACGGTTTCGCGACCCGCAACCGTTCCCGTATTTTTAACGGTCATTTTGAAATTGATTTTTGCGGACGCGTCTATATCGCTTCCCGGTTCAACGGAAATTTCGTTTACCGTCCACTCGAAATTCGTATACGATTTGCCGAAGCCGAAGGGGAATTGCACAACCCCCTCGTATCCCTTGCCGAATTTATTGTTTACTTCCGACCATATGCCTTCGGCGTCGGCGGTTTCATACCATTTATAACCGATATAGATATTCTCGACTATGTCCATATAGTTGTCGCCGTAGTCGGTATATGCTTTATCCAGAAATACGTTTCCCGGATTTGTAAACATATCGTAAGCAAAGGTATCCACCGTTCTGCCGGACGGGGAAACGTCGCCGTACAGTAACGACGGCAAAGCGGAAGCGCCGCGGGTACCCGTGAAGCCGATATACATACATGCGTCAAGACCCGGTATGGTTTCAAGGAAGCCGCATTCGAAGGGATTCGCCATGTTCAAAAGCACGATTACCTTTTCAAAGTTTGCTCCGCACCAGGTTAAAAGTTCTTCTTCCTCGGTGGAAATTTCCATATATTGGCGGGTATTGTCGTTGCTTACTCCCGGTCCAGTTTTTGTTTGCGAATCGGGCGAACAGTTCATTGCCTCGCCCGCCATTCTGCCTAAAACAACAAGCGCCGTATCGGAATAATTTTTACTGTACTCCAACAAATCGTCGCTATAATATCTTTTATCGGAAATTTTAGGGTCTCTGAGCGGAATAAGGTTGCCTATAAAAGTACCCCTTAAATTGGCGCTCTGATGGTCGGGTTTCTTATAATCGTAATACATATCGTAAAGGCGTTTGTTATAATTAATTCCGTAACTGTTCAACGCCTTATAAATATCCACGTTTTTACTGAAATCACCGTCCTCGGGAGCAACTCCGCCTGAAGCGTTTTGCCCTTCGCTGCCGTAAATCCAGTCTATGGAACGCCAACCGAACACGTTTACGTTCTTAGTTTCGGCATAATTCAAGGGCAGGCAATTGTTTTCGTTTTTCAATAAAACCGCGCCCTCCTCCATAATACGTTTGGACATCGCCTGTCCCGTACTGCTGCTGAGTTCCACCGCTTCGTTATCCACGATAGGCGGAGAAAGCAGCGACGAAACTTCCTGCTCATAGCGAAAAATTATTACGTTACCTACAATCATACCAATCACAAGTATGGCAATCAACGCAAAATTGACTATGAGCTTAGCTAATTTGCTCATTTTCTACCTCCTCATATTTTAGTATTCGTATCATATCACGTATTTTGTAAAACGGAGCAAAATTTTCCTAAATCTATGATTTTTTAACATAACTCGATAAATTGTTTCATTAAAAACAAAAACGACGGAATAAACCGCCGTGTAAAACTATAAAAAAACTAAAAACTATCTGTTCATGAAAATTATATTTACTTCGAACATTCCGCCGTTGACCGAGACGTTCAACTCCGCCTCGTACTTTTTACAAATAAGTTTTATACTCTTCATACCGAATCCGTGCAAATCTTTATTTTCTTTGGTTGTTTTCGGAATCCCTTTATCAAATTCAAGCCGGGAAGCGAAACAGTTGCCGGTGCTTACGGTAGGGAAACCGTTAACTTCTTTTACGCTGAGGTTAATAAACCTTTTTTCTTCTTCAAGATTCTGAACCGCTTCTATCGCGTTATCCAAAAGATTGCCGAACAGCGAATATAAATCCGAATCGGAAATAAAAGACAAAAGATTTCCGTCCAGAATACTGTAAAGCCTTATTCCGTGTTTATTGCAATACAAGCTCTTTTCGGTCAGAATAATATCCAACGCTTCGTTGCCCGTTCGTATACCCGCGTCGTATATTGAAATCATGTTTTCAATCTCTTTAACGGTTTGTCTGTCCACACGGGTATCGTTGCCGAGATGCCTGATTTGATGTTTTAGGTCGTGACACTTTAAATTTATGAGTTCTATATTTTCCTTTGCGAGTTTATATTGTTCTTCCGACTGTTTCAAAAGCCTGTTTGCGGTAGTAAATTCTCTCTTCAACTGTTTTCTGTAAACCACTTCGAACATTATATACATCGTGAAAAAAGAACACACAATATTGTACAGCGCGAGAACTATTACGTAAAATGCGTCGAAATGCGGTCCGCTGTAATAAGTTACCACAGAAGAAATTACGACGTTAAAAAATACGAAACACACCACGAACACAAACAACGCGGAATTTTTCATCTGGAATTTATCGCTGTCTTTCAATCTTTTTGCCACGAAATCGAAACCCAAAGCGTAAACAAGTATATATACAAACGCGTATGAACAATAATCGAAAAGTATTTGCAACTGTCCGAACATATCCGCCCCGACCGAGGAGGACGGCACCCTGACCGCGTTTACTATAATCGGCAAGTATTCTGTTACTCCGCCGTCGCCGTACATACCGCCCACAGAAATACCCTGTCCGAAAACGGCGCCGATTCCCAATACAAGCAAATCGAATATCTGATACGCGATATGTTGCGTGGTGTAAGCGGCAAGTCCGCGAAAAATTACCGTAACCCAGCTTTCCTCGAAACACATTTTCATAGTCAACAGAGAAAAACCGAACATGAGCAAAAACACCACCGAACAATATAAGGCGTTATACGCAACAACGGGAATAGCAAACGAAAATCCGATACACAGCGTTACGGCAAACAAGCACCTTAAAACAAAATTAGGCCGGCGTTTCAATTTCACGCACATTAAATATTCCGAAATCAACAGTTCCGTAGTAAAAACGGCTTTATATAAATAAAACGCCGTAAGCTCATACACTATACAAGTCCTCCGAGATAATCGGCGACGGCTTTACGGTAGTCCTTTTTCTTTGCGTAAGAAATTTTAAGCTCGTCCCCGCCGACGACGGTGGTGTAATTGTTTATAGACTGCACATACCGCGGATTTACAAGATAGCAACTGTTGCACCGAACGAATTTAGCCTTTGCAAGCTGGCTTTCGGCTTTGTACAGCGTTCCCGAAGCGTTTAAATTACCGTGAGTGGTATGATAAATAAGGCTGTGACCCATAACTTCCACATATTTAAGTTCGGACGCGGCGACGGAAATTATTCCGTTGTTTGTTTTAACCGCTATGATTATATCCGAAAATGCGTTTATCTTGCTTAAAATCCTATCGAATTTAACTGAAAAATGCGCGTATTCGACGGGTTTTACTATAAAATCGGTAGCTCCGACCTCGTAACCGTTTATCGCGTACTGCGCAAAATTAGTTACAAATACCAACGTAACCGATTTATCCACTTCTCGCAGTTTTTTCGCAGCGCTCATTCCGTCCAGATCGGGAAGCTGAATATCCATGAAAACTATATCGTAGTCGGGCGAATAATTTTCCAGAAAATCGGTGGCAAGCCCGAAACAGCGCTTACAAAAACTTATTCCTTGCCGTTCTCCGTATTCGTCTATCGTAGCGCAAAAGCGCTCCCGCGTTTTATCGTCGTCCTCCACGACGGCCAAATTTACGGTTTTGTTCTGTTGTTCCATAATCGTATTCTACCATACATAATTTTACATGTCAATAGCGGCGGCAAAAATAATTGCGGAGTTCCAAACCCCGCAATTTAAAATAAATTATACGTTATATTTCACACATAATACGTTGTAAGCCCCGCAATATAGCGCAATTAACGCCTTATTTCATATTTTTGATTCATAAGACTAATAATAGATTCTTCGTCGTCGGTTATATTGAAATCCCCGTGCATAGTATGTTTTATCACAGACGCGGCGACGGCGAAATTTATTGTATCTTCCGGTTTGAAACCGCGCATAAGCGCGTAAATCATACCGCTTGCAAAGGCGTCGCCTCCGCCTACCCGGTCTAAAATGTTGAAACGAAAAACGCGGCTTTCGTAAGTTTTACCTCCGTACCACATAAACGCTTTCAAACTGTTCTCGCTTCCCGAGTGAACATATCTTACATGCCGACCGATAGCTTTAAAATTATAACGATTATGCAGTTCGCGGAAAATTTTATCCTGCTCTTCGAACGAAGGATTCATTGAAAGACCGTCTTTCATATCTTTGCCGTTTTCATCGCGTAAATTTATAGGTTCTATACCGAACAATACGTCCACATACGGAAGGTACTCCGTAATACAGTCGCGCGCTTCCTGCCAATTCCAAAGCGCGGAACGGAAGTTACAGTCGAAACTTACGGTTATACCCAATTCTTTCGCCGCTTTCAGCGCAAGCATGCAAAGCGCGCGGCAATTTTCCGAAAGCGCGGGAGTAATACCCGAAAGATGCAGCCAAATATAATCTTTTAAGACGGTTTTAAAATCAAGCGTTGTAAAATCGTATATTGCGAAAGCCGAATCTTTTCTGTCATACGTCACTTTGGAAGCGCGCACACCGAAGCCTTCCTCCAAAAAATATATTCCCATTCTGCCTTTATCGGAATATATACAGGGCGCACAGTGAACGTCGTTGCTTCTCAGATACCTTATCGCCGCTTTACCTATGGAAGAATCGGGTACCACCGTAAAATAGGAACAGTCGATTCCAAGATTGGAGAGACTTGCGGCAACGTTGGCTTCCGCCCCTCCGTACGTCACTTTAAATTCGTCCGTGGAACGTATTTTTTCGTAATTAGGCGGCGAAAGCCTCAATAAAAGTTCCCCCACGGTAATAAATTTTATTTTATCAACTGCGTTTTGCATTAATATTCCCCCTAAAATTTATTCGGTCAATTAATTATACCACCGAGCAGCGCGTTTGTATATTATAAATTTAAAATTTTCTTTACTTTTTTTATGCAGGCGACTATAATAAAAGCATGATTACCCGCGAAGAAATTTTAAAATATACCGAAAATTTTCCCGCAGCAAGTTACGATTACCCTTTCGAAGGCGATTTTTTTACCGCCGTTTTAAGAAACGGAAAAAGTAAATGGTTCGGAATTCTTATGCGCGCGCCTGAAAATTACTTTAAAAGCGTAGGCGCGGAAATTCCGGAAAACAGAGAAATACTTAACGTAAAATGTCCTACCGACCTGTCGCCTTTTCTAAAGGCTCGGTATAAAGGGATATTGCCGGCATATCACATGAACAAAAAACATTGGCTTACGGTAGTTTTACAGTCTGACATACCTGCCGGCGACGTGTTCAAATTATTGGAGCTGAGTTACGATTTAACGACGGTAAAAAAATAAGGCGGAAGTTGAACTTCCGCCTTTATCAGCGCCGTAATATATTGAATTCACGTAAAACCGGATTAAATAATTTAAGTTTCCGAGCCGTATTTTCCGGGCGACACCCCGTAATATTTTTTGAAAACACGAAAAAAATACAACGGTTCGGAATATCCGCACGCCTCGGCAACCTGCGAAACGGAAAATTTTCCGTATTTATTCGTCTTGCCGCCCGAAAGCAACCCCGCCGCGAGCTGCATGCGCTGCCGCAACAAAAAATCGCGGGGAGTTAGCCCCGTTTCCTTCTTGAAAAGTTTGCGCGCGTAATCATAATTCAAGGGCAAGCTTTTTAAAAATTTTTCAGGTGTGTAAAGAGAATCGGAAAGATTTTTCAAAATATCGGCTTTTATCATTTCCACCACGGGAGAATAACCTCTGCGTGCGGAAAACGCCGCAACGTAAGCCGTAAGCAAATCTCCTAAAGCCGACAAAATAAGTTCCTTCTTCATACAGTCCGAAGAAGTGTAAAAGGCGGCCTGACGCGCCGCGTGCTCTATCCCTCCCGCGCCGTCGTCGCCTATAACCGCCGCCTCCTTCAAGGGCAAAAGCGCCTGTTCTATTTTAACGTGCAAATGCCTGCCTTCGGGCGTAAAGCAATAACGGACGCACGGGGGCACGATTACCGCGTCGCCCGCCCTGTAAAACAGTTCGCCTCCGTCCAAAAGCACTTTACCGTGCACCTGCGGTATAATTATTTCGTAAACTTTTTCCGTTTTCCATTCCTCGGAAAACACCGTCCATCCGGCATAAATAATTTTATTCATATCAATAATCAGTTTAACAGCGCCGCGTCGTCCGGAACTTCGAATTTATCGATTCCGAATGAAAACTGTTCTTCGTGGTATGTTCTGTGAGGCACGAAATAAATTTTAACGTCGCCCGCACGGGTTTTCAAATCGTCGGTATATTCCCTCCAAGCTGTCATAGTCTCGAAAACTTTTCTGTTCATTTCTACAAGCAAAGACTTTACGCCGTCGGAAAGCAACTTAAATATCTTTGAACGTAAATTCAACAGAATATATTCTTCCGTCAACATAAAACCGCTTCCGTTACAGTAAGAGCAAGGTTTTACAAATACCGGCATAGGGTCGTTTCCTATTCGTTTACGCGTGAATTCCACCAGTCCGAAACGCGACATGGGGGAAACGACGCATTTAGCCTTATCGCCTTTAAGCGCCAACTCCAACTCTGAAACAACGGCTTTTTTATGCGCTTCGTGCTGCATATCGATAAAGTCGACGACTATAATTCCGCCTATATTTCTTAATTTAACTTGACGCGCAATTTCCCGCGCGGCTAAAACGTTTGTGAAATATACGGTTTGTTCCAAACTGTCGTCACCCGTAAATTTACCCGTATTGACGTCGACAACCGTAAGCGCTTCCGTCCTTTCGATAACTATTTCCGCGCCGTTTTCCAATCTTATACGAGGAGAAATTATATCGGCAAGCTGAGCAGATATACCCGCTTCTTCAAACATTACCCTGCCGGTATTATGCACTTTAAGCTTTCCGCGATTGCGCGAAGGAGCGTAGTCAACCATATTTTCTATTAATTCTTTCAGTTTTTCCGAACCGACTACTATACGGTCCACGTCGTCTGAAAGCATATCGCGCAAAACGCGTACCGGGAGCGCGGAATCGGTGTAAAGCAAATCGCCCGTTTTCGCGGATTTGAATTTTTCGCGCACTTCGTCATATATCTTTTTAAGAAAATCATATTCCTTTTTAAGTCTGTCCCGCGTGGCGTACGGAGCGGAAGTGCGCACTATAAGCCCCTCGCCGTCCTTTAAAAGCTTTTTTACCGAATATATGAGGTTGTCCCTCAATTCTCCGTCGTCGAACTTTCTTGAAACTCCAATAAAAGGCGTATTCGGCGTATATATGAGGTTCTTTCCTATAAAAGAAGGATGCACTGTAACTTTTGCGCCTTTTTTGCCCACCGGTAATTTATTAACCTGAACGAGAATTTCATCGCCTTCTTTCAATGCGGGAAACGAAACCGAACCCACCCCTTCGCCGTAACCGGCATTTTCACTATAAACGTCGTCGGTGCAAAGATAACAGTTGCGTTCAAGCCCGCAATTTATAAACGCCGCCTGCATTCCCGGAAGAACGGCTTCCACCCTTCCCTTGTATATGTTGCCTATAAGCGTTCCCTGCACGCGTTTTTCGAAATTAAACTCTGTGAGTTTACCTTCCTCCAAAACGGCGGAAACGATATACCCGCACATACTGTCGAAATACAACGTTTTTTTAGACATAATTATTTTCCTTGGAGTATATTCGTATTTTTTTGATTATAATATATTTCGCGCCTTTTATCAATAAAAAATGCGTACAAATAACAAGTTTTGTTGACAATTGAAGAAAAAACGGTTATAATTAATTAAAATTTTATAGGAGCAATTTATGAAATTCGATTTTAAAGGAATTACGGCGGAAGAGCTTTCTTTCAAGCTTAACAGAGTAAAACTTACGCCCGACCAGAAATTAGACATAAAACCTCAATTTTCAAGACAAGTACGCAAGGTAACGGGTAACGACGCGCTCAATTTTATCGCGCTTTCCGTAAAGATAGAAAGCACCGAAGCGGAACCCAAGCCCTTCGATATAAACGTAACGCTTGTGGGCGTGTTCGAGGTTGCGGAAGTTAAAAACGATTCCGAAGAAAGAAGATTCGTTATAGAAGCCACAAAACTTTTGTATCCTTATCTCCGTTCGGCGGTAACCAATCTCACTGCAAACGCGTATATAGCGCCGCTCAACCTCCCCGTAATTTCGGGACCGATTTTCCCCGAAGACAAAGATACTTTCGCTTTTGCGGTAGATACGGGCAACCTTAATTAAATTGATTTTCAGGCGGGGCGCGGCGTAATGCCGCGCCCCTTTGACAGCTTATGACCATTCGTGAAAAACTTATTAAAATAAGAGACGACAGCGGACTTTCCCAACAGGAATTTGCGGAAAAACTAGAAGTTTCGCGCCAGACGGTGGCTCGTTGGGAATCGGGGAAAAGTCAACCGTCCTCCGTACAAGTTATAAAAATATGCAAAGAGTTCGGTCTGGACGCAAACGCTTTACTGAGCGACGCAAGCGATTTAAAAGAACTTGATCCTCATAAAGATGACGCGCAACCAGAAAAAAATTCAAACGTTAAAAAAGCCCTGCTTCCCGCGGCGATAGCTTTGCTTATATTAATTGCGTTAATCGGCTTTATTATTACGATAATATACGGCGTAAAAGACGCGTCGTTCGACACTACGGCAACCGTATGGATTATCGCCGTTCCGCAAAACACGCCTATGATAGTTTTATCGCTCTTTCTGGGCGCGTTCATTATACTGCTTACCGTACTTCTTATTTATCTTATAAAGCGGGGTAAAAAATGAAAAAATTTTTTATCGCTGCGGCATGCGTTATTTTAACGCTGTTCTGCTTTCCCTCTTCGGCTTGTACAGAAAAAGAAAACGATAACTTAGGACTGTTCGTATTTCTTTCCGTAAGAATGAAAGGCAACGGCGACGGTACGTTGACCGCGGTTGCAAAAAACGAATTCGCGCTCGGTTCCGCACCTATGCCGATAACGCTTACGCTTTACTACTCCGCAAATCACGACGGCTTAACTAATATGACCGAAACGGAAACGGTTTCTTCGGAAGGTCTTGAAATATTCGAAACCGCGGAAATAAATTACGAAATTCAGTCCGAAGGATTTTACTGCGCGCAAATTTCTTACTTCGTAAAAGGCGAAGAAAAATTTCTGCGGAGCGCCGTAATAGGCTACGACAAACAAGGCAACAGAACGGAATAAAAAAGCGCCGTCCGCGAAAAACGCGGACGGCGCTTTTTTATACGGTTGATATGGGACTATAGCCCGTTTTTTCGATAAGCCGCTGTCCCTGCGGAGACAAAATCCAATCTATCAGAAGCTTGCAATTGCCCTTCGGCTCTCCCGCCGTTATGGCGTAAAATTGCGCCGTCAACGGATAGGAGCCGTTTTTTATATTTTCCGTGGAAGGCTCAGCGCCGTTGATTTTCATAAACTTAGCTTCCGGGTTAGGATTCATTTTAAGGCCGAAAAATCTGTACGTATATCCCAGTGCGGGCTGCACGCCCTTCCATTCCACCGAAATTTGTTGCATTAAACTGTTACTGCCTATTAATTCGGGCGCGGGTAACGGCTGCGGAGCCTGTATAGGCAAGCCCTTCATTAAATTTTGCAGTCCGCTCTGACTGCCCGAGCCTTCGGGTCGCTGAAAAGCTATTATTCTGCCGCCTTCGCGCCAACCGAGAGTAGCCCAATTTGCCGTTTTGCCCGAATAAACGTTGCGTATCTGTTGAACGGTTAAATTTTCCACGGGATTGCTTTTTGCCGCCGCGAAAACGAACGCTTCCTTGCCTATGGGCGTTAATTTCATTTCCACGCCCGCCGCTTCCGCCGCTTGCCGCTGCTTTTCCGAAGGCGCGGCGGAGAAAATTATATCCCTTTCCCCCGCGATAAGCGCTTCGAAGGCTTTTACGGTATTGGTGAATTGCGCTTCGCCCTTATATGCTTCGCGGTCGTAAACCGATTCCACGACAGCCGAATACACGGGATACAGCGCGAGCGCGCCGTCCAGAACGGGCAAGCCGTCCTTTAATTTAAGCGTGCACTCCTCGCCGAGCTTAGCCGTCTGATTCCCCTCTTTAAACGGCTCGTATACCGAAATATCCCCGTCCGAGCCCGCCTCTTTGTTCACGTTCTGAATCCACCAATTTCCCCTTAACGCCACAGGAAAGAGCGCGGCGGTAAAAACGACGGCGGCGGCGAGAATACACGCTACGGCAATCCGCCGTTTTGCGGGCTTCAACCATACAAGCGCGATTAGCGCGCCCGCGCCCGTAAACGCGAAGGCTATGGGCATTGCCCCTATAATATTGTCCACCGAAGTCCATTGCGAAAGATATTCGTATCTATATAATACCCAAATCCCGAGGGTGCCCGCGCCGAACGTTGATATTATGCGAAGCGATAAAATCGCAGCTTTAAATCCGCGGGTTTTTACATCCATCTTATCACCGCCACACCCGTACTGAAAAGTAAAACAACCGTAATTACGAAAATTACGGGTACGGCTATCGCAACCGAGGACATAACCACCCCCGCGGTTCCTATTTTCTTTTTTCCCATACAAAGCGACGCTATTCCCATACCCACCGCAACGACCGGCGCAATAACGGTAATAAGAAACAATATTAATACCAAAGGCGCCGTAAAGCTCCCGAACCGTATAAGCGACGCGCCCAAACAAAACGAAACGGGCGAAGCGACGTCGAGGATCAAAGCCGCTATAGAATATCTTACATCGTAAGGTTTATTTTCATTTTCCATAAATACCTCTTTTTTCTTTTATTGTATAACTCCAAGCCCGAAATTACAATAACACGCCCGTTACATTCAGGTAACGGGCGTGTTACAAATTATAAAAATCGGGTTAAAAACCCGATTTTTTATTTAAAGATATGTTTTTAATTTCTTTTCGAAGCCTTCTTCCAAAGCGATAAGTTGGTTCAGCAGTTTTTTAATTTCCGCGTCCATAAATTTACCGCCGTCGGTCAAAGAGGTTTTTAAAGAGGTTATACCCTGAACCGTTCCTTTAATGAGCATCTGCGCCACGTTCTGCGCGGAATTGTCGCTTGCGGTATTCATCTTTATCGCGCTCCACATCATGGCTTTTTTAACGGGGCTGGGTTCTTTAAGTTCCAAACCGAATTTATGCGCAAGCGAAGCCGCTTCCGAACAAATTTTTTCATATTCTTCATGTTCACGCATGATTTCTTCCTTTATCCTTTCGTCGTCCACTTCGGGCATTAAATCGGAAATAGAAGTAAGCGCAAGCTGAGCGTTGCGGTAAATTTCGGCGAGTATTTCACTATCCTTTTTGAATTCTTCCATATTATAAGTTTCTCCTTATAAACAGTTTGAATTAAATTAAAGATAATTATACAAGAAAAAATTAAAGCAGTTTAAATTTTATCTATATCCGCCAAATCCTGGCAAAGTATGTAGTTTGTATCTACGTCTAAAAATTTGCAAAGGTTTGCAAGAGTATCCAATGCAGGCATTTTATCGCCTTTTAAATAGTGCGAAATTGTACTTGGACTTACTTTTAATTGTTTTGCAATTTCAGTCTGTTTAATTCCGCATTGTTTTATAACTTCAACCAATTTGATATGTATTTGTTTAAGCGTTATCATAGTTTATCCTCTTATACTGCATATATTTCAATAAAATTTTAGCCTAATGGGCAATTAAATACTTGGCTTTTGACCAATAGACAAATAAAATATAATCAAATACTAAAAATAATAAAAACAATATGACGGAAAAAAACATTGAAACCATTACAACTAAACAAGATTACTGTTACTATTTTTTATTCGATATATTGGAAATGATAAGAGGGCATTTATGTTTAATTTACGACGATTCAACTTTAAATATATTATTTGCCCAACTTGCGGAATAAGTTGATTCTAAAATAGAATATGACTTCGAAAAAGAAATTTTGGATATGTCGGCGGTAATTATGCAACCTAAGAATTAATTAATAAAAATTTTAACGTATGAAATAAAAATCCGCTTTTATTTATCATAAATGCTTGACTAATACTCCTTATTATGTTAAATTAAATGTCGAGCCGCTCGGAGAAGGCTTTTTAAAGCGTGCAACGCACCGCCTTTACCAAACAGGTATAAATTCCGGCGAGACTGGCGAGAGGAGGTTTATATTTTATGTATGCAATTTTTGAAAACGGCGGAAAGCAGTACAAGGCAAGCGTAGGCGACCTTGTTAAAGTTGAAAAGCTTAAAGCCGAAGTGGGTTCCAAGGTGGAGTTTTCCGTACTCATGACCGCCGACGAAGCGGGCGTTAAGCTCGGCGCGGACGTTGAAGGCGTTAAACTTTTTGCCGAGGTTGCAGCTCAGGGCAAGGACAAGAAAATTATTGTTTTCAAGTACAAAGCCAAGAAAAATGAGCGCAAAAAGCAGGGTCACAGACAGCCCTACACTCAAATTAAAGTTACGGGCATAGGCGCGGACGAGGCGAAAGCTCCCGCAAAAAAGACCGCAACCAAGAAAACCGCGGCTAAGAAGACCGCAGACGTCGAAGCTACGCAAGCTCAGGCGCAATAATTTTCAGGAGGAATAAAAATATGTTTTTTATAAGTTTATTCGCCCATAAAAAAGGTACCGGTTCTTCGCACAACGGCAGAGACAGTAATCCCAAAATGCTCGGAGTTAAGCGTTCGGACGGACAGTTCGTGCTTGCGGGCAACATTTTGGTAAGACAGCGCGGTTCCAAATTCAAAGCGGGCAACAACGTAGGCATGGGCAAGGACGACACTTTGTTTGCGCTTTCCGACGGCACGGTTAGATTTGAAAGAGTCGGCAGAGACGGCAAACAGGTTTCGGTTTATCCCGTAGCGGAATAATTTAAATTACCTAAGCGGAAGCATTTGCTTCCGCTTTAACTTTTATAAGGAGTTTTATGATAAACGTTTCCCCTCTTAAAGATACTTCACTAGGCGCGCTTAAAAGTATGTTTTCCGACTACTATTCGGAATTGAATTGCGAGGACGACGCCGAACACCTGCTTAACGAATATATTTTGCCCGACCTTTTGGCGGGGCTTATAAAAATAGACGTGCTTAAAGACGGCGAGAATTACACGGGCTTTGTCATTTATCAAACAGACGAAATAGACAACGACTGGAATTTCAGAGAAGGCTGGGGCGACATACGAGAAATTTACGTTGTTCCGTCCATGCGTAAAAAGGGCTTGGGAAAATTTCTTTTATACACAGCGGAAATGAAGCTTAAAGAAAGCGGCGCAAACAAAGTTTATTGCCTGCCCGCAGAAGGCACGGAAAACTTTTTTACCGCTTGCGGTTACAAAAAAACTGACGAATACAATACCGAACTTGACTGCATAGTATACGAAAAATTAAATTTAAACAATTGCGAATGCAAATAATGCGCACAAACACTTGATTATTAAATTAAGACGGCTTACCGAAAGGTAAGCCGTCTTATATTTCTCACTTATTTTTTATAGCCTTCGGGGTTTTTCGTCTGCCAATTCCACAACGACGCGCACATATCGTCTATGCCGAGCACGGCTTTCCAGCCAAGTTCTTTTCCCGCCTTTTCGGCATTTGCGTAGCACGCCGCAATATCTCCGGCTCTGCGCGGCTTTATAACGTAAGGTATAGCGCGCCCGCACGCCTTTTCAAACGCACGTATAACGTCCAGAACGCTGTATCCCGCTCCCGTTCCCAAATTGTACACAAACACGCCGCCGCGCGTTATTTTTTCTATCGCGGCAACGTGCCCCTTAGCCAAATCCACCACGTGGATATAATCGCGCACGCCCGTTCCGTCAGGAGTGTCGTAATCATTACCGAATACGCCCACTTCCTTTAATTCGCCTATCGCCACTTTCGCTATATACGGCGTCAGGTTATTGGGTATGCCTTTGGGATCTTCCCCTATCAATCCGCTTGCGTGCGCGCCTACAGGATTGAAATACCGCAACAAAACCACCGTCCACTCGTTATCCGCTTTGAAAATATCTTCAAGCATTATTTCCTGAAAATATTTGCTTGTTCCGTAGGGATTGGTAGTTCCGCCTATCTTACAGTTTTCGTCGAGCGGAAGTTTTTCCGGAGTACCGTAAACCGTCGCCGAAGAAGAAAACACAATTTTTTTACAGCCGTGCGCGCGCATAGCCTCTACGAGCGCAAGCGTTCCGCAAATATTGTTATCATAATATTCCACGGGTTTTGCGCAGCTTTCCCCCACGGCTTTAAGACCGGCAAAATGAATTGCCCAATCTATTTTATTTTCGGAAAATATCTTTTGTAAAAGCGCCTTGTCGCGGACGTCGCCGTTATAAAACTTAACCTTTTTTCCCGTAATTTTTTCAATACGTTTTAAACTTTCTTCGGAAGAATTGACAAGGTTATCTATAACCGTTACGCAATGTCCGCCGTTTAAAAGCTCCACGCAGGTATGCGAGCCTATATATCCCGCGCCGCCCGTTACCAAAATATTCATAATCACACCTTAGATAAGTTTGCGGACAACCTGCCCGCTATTTGCTTTTTTATTATAGTTTAAATAAGTTGTTATGTCAAGCCTAACAATTAAATTATATCGATAAAAATATATCTATACACTTGACATTACATAATTATAAACTTATAATTAAGATAGTTGTTAATATAACAATTTCTAACAAAATTATTCGGAGGAATATTATGGCAAGATTTACTTTACCCAGAGACCTTTACCACGGCAAAGGTTCTTTGGAAGCGTTAAAAACATTCGAAGGCAAAAAAGCAATCGTTTGCGTAGGCGGCGGTTCAATGAAAAAATTCGGTTTTCTCGACAGAGCGGTAGCTTACCTTAAAGAAGCCGGAATGGAAGTTCAGCTTTTCGAGGGAATCGAACCCGACCCTTCCGTAGAAACGGTTATGGCGGGCGCGGAAGCTATGGAAAAATTCCAGCCCGACTGGATTATAGCTATAGGCGGCGGTTCTCCCATAGACGCGGCGAAAGCAATGTGGATTAAATACGAATATCCCAAAATGAAATTCAAAGATATGTGCAAAGTATTCGGAATCCCCCCTCTCCGCAGAAAAGCGCGTTTCTGCGCAATTTCTTCCACCTCGGGCACGGCTACCGAAGTTACGGCTTTCTCCATTATCACAGACTATTCCAAAGGAATCAAATACCCCATAGCGGATTTTGAAATTACCCCTGACGTCGCTATTGTAGACCCCGAACTTGCGGAAACAATGCCTAAAAAGCTTGTAGCCCATACCGGTATGGACGCTATGACGCACGCCGTGGAAGCTTACGTTTCCACAGCAAACTGCGATTATACCGACCCTCTTGCAATTCACGCGATAGAAATGATTCAGGCAGAATTAGTTAAGTCGTATAACGGCGATATGGAAGCGCGCGACAAAATGCACAACGCTCAATGTCTTGCAGGCATGGCGTTCTCAAACGCGCTTTTAGGCATTGTTCACTCCATGGCGCACAAGACGGGCGCGGCGTTTGACGATTACGGCGCACATATAATTCACGGCGCAGCAAACGCAATGTATCTTCCCAAAGTTATAGCCTTCAACGCCAAAAATATCAAAGCTAAAAAACGTTACGGCGTTATAGCCGACAAAATGGGACTTACCAACAAGAGCGCGAGCGACAGCGAAAAGGTTAAAGCTCTTATAGCCTACCTGCGCAAAATGAACGACGACCTCAATATTCCTCACTGCATTAAGAACTACGGCGCGGACAGCTACCCCTGCGAAAAAGGCTTTGTTCCCGAAGAAGTTTTCCTTGAAAGACTTCACGATATCGCCGTAAACGCTTTAGGCGACGCGTGCACGGGCTCCAATCCACGCAAACCTACGGTTGCCGAAATGGAAAAACTGCTTAAATGCTGCTATTACGACACCGAAGTGGATTTCTAAAATAATACATAAAATAAAAGAGCGGGGCAAGCCCCGCTCTTACTTTTAAAAGGCGGATACCGGTATCCGCCTTTTGTTTATGCTTCAAACATTTTTTTAACGATCTGCTTATCGGGCTTACCCGAGGAAGTAAGTGGTATTTTATCGGTATAAATAATTTTTACGGGCAGTTCTATTTTTCTTAAAGCTTTAGTCAAATCCGCTTCGGTTTCGGCGACTATCAGCGCGCAAGGCGCTTCGCCGTCTTTTTTATTTGGCATCCCCACTACACAAACGCCTTTTACTTGAGGTAACGACAATATTTTACGTTCTATTTCCACCGTAGAAAGATTATTGCCGTTACGGATTATTATATCCTTTATTCTTCCGCTTATATGTAAAAATCCGTTTTCGTCTATAAAACCCAGATCTCCGGTATGTAATCTTCCCTGTTCGTCGATCAACAGCTTCGTTTCTTCCGAATCGTTATAATACCCGCACGCAACCACGGGAGATTTTACGCAAACTTCGCCCGATTCGCCTTTAGGCACACAGCAATTATTACCATCCAAAATAAAATATTCGTTCATAGGTAAAAACCTGCCCACAGTGGAGGCGCGGTTATACTGAGATTCGTATTCGCCCGAACCCGAAATGCCTATACACTCGCTCATGCCGTAAACGGGCAATAATTTTAAGCCCAACGCCTGTTCTATGTAATTGAATTGCTCCACCGTCAAAGGCGCGCCGCCAATTACGCCTACGCGCAACGAATTTATTTGTAAACCGGAATTTTTTACGTAGCCTGCCATTTCCTGTAAATAAGTAGGCACGCCGCCAAGGCGGGTTATTTTATATTTTTCAATACAATCGGTTATATATTTATAATTTATTTCTTTTGGAAAGAATAGTTCGTATTTGACGATAACGGGATTAATGATATGCGCCAACCCGAACACGTGATGTAAAGGTAAATTTTCTACCGCCACGTCGTTTTCAGTATAACTTGCTTCGGGCGTATAGTTAAGCGTATGATTCAGATAATTATACTGGCTTAAAACCACGCCTTTACTTTTTCCCGTACTTCCCGAAGTAAAAACGACGATTGCGGGCGCGCGAACGTCAACTTCGCTATGTACAATTTCGTATTCCTTATCGGGATCCGGAATTTCCAATTCAACATGTTTACCGTTTTTAAAAAACAACTCCCAACCGCCGTAACCGTCAACCGAAAGAGATTTGCCTTCGTTTGAAATAATAAATTCCGCGGTAATATCCACGCCCACGTTTTCTAAAAAATCCGAAACTTTATCGTGCGGGTCAGTTAAAACTGCAAGGGCGCCCAAAATTTGCAAAGCAAATAAGTGAAGCGCCGTTTCTATGGAGCGCGTACAGCGCAAAGCTACCACGCTGCCCTTTTTTACGCCGTGCGCCCGGAGATTTAAAGCTATAGCGTTCGCCGTGCGAAAAACCATTCGCGCCGTATAATTTACGTTTTCGGTAAAAAACAGTCTTTTATCCCCGTCCGTTTCTGCAAACTCACGCAAATATTCAAAAAAACTTTTCGTTGTAGGTTTCATAACAATTTTCCTCCTTAGAATTGAAAGTACTGGAACACGCTGGCGTCGCCCATAGCCAGCAACCCCAGCCAACAAAGCATTATTGCGATTATTCCGTATACGAACACACTTATGCCTGCCGCCTCGCGTTCCCTTGCCAACGGCAAAGACTCGCTTTTATTCTCTAGGGGCAACCTGTAAATTAATATCATTGCAACTATGAAAATTGCAAGCTGTACAATTTGAAAAGCGTCTATGCCCAACGCCGACATGGTTTGAGACACATAACTTTCGCCCGCACCCCAAGCCGTAAACATTTGTCTGAAAGCAACTCCTGCTTCGGCGATATTCTGCGCGCGGAACAGTATGCAACTCGCCGCCGAAAATACGTATAAAACTATTTGCCTTACCAACTTAACAAGCGGATTTTCCAAATCTATTTTGGCTTTTTCACACATCTTAGCAAACGGCTTACGCAAAAGAGCTTCAACGCTTACCATTATTCCCGCGGTTACGCCCCATAAAACGAAAGTCCAGCTTGCGCCGTGCCACAACCCGCAAAGCGCAAAAACTATCAAAGTGTTCAATATCTTCAATGCTTTACCCTTACGGTTGCCGCCGAGAGGTATATATACGTACTGCATAAACCATTGATTGAGGGTTATATGCCAACGGCGGAAAAATTCCGTGTAACTTGTAGAAGTAAGGGGCTTATCGAAATTTTTTGAAAGTTTAACCCCCATAAGTCTTGCCGCGCCCAAAGCTATTTCGGAATATCCCGCAAAATCGTTGTATATCTGTACCAAAAACAATGCGCTTGCGACAAAAACCGCAAGCCCGTTTGAATTACCCAAGTCCGCATACACTTTATTTACGAAAATCCCGCAAAAATCGGCCACCACACACTTACGGAAAAATCCGCTCAACAACCACTTGCCTCCCGCGCGAATATCGTTTTCGTCGAATTTATGTTCCTCTCGGAGCTGCGGCAATAAATTTTGCGGCCTTTCTATGGGCCCCGCAACGAGTTGCGGAAAATATGATACGTACAGAGCAAAATAACCGAAATGTTTTTCGGCTTTGAAATCTCCCCTGTAAACGTCAATTACGTAAGACAACGTTTGAAAGGTGTAAAAAGATATTCCTACGGGAAGTATAACGTTTAAAATAATGTCGTCCTGTTCCGTATTAAACAGCCGTATTACACCGACCGCGCTTTCCAAAATAAAGTTTACGTATTTAAAAAATACAAGTAAACCCAAACATATTATAAGGGTAAAGGCAAGATAAAGCTTTTTCAACTTTAAACTTTCTGCTCTTTCTATAGCTATGGCAAAACCGTAAGCCGTAACCGTGGTAATCATAATCAGCACGATTAACCAAATGTTCCAGCTCATGTAAAATATGTAACTTGCAATAAGTAACAGTATCCACCGGCCTCTGTGAGGAAGAATCCAGTATAATAATACCACGGCGGGAAGAAATATTAAAAATTCCAACGAGTTAAAGTTCATTTATCGCCCCCGTTCTTCCATAATGGGAGCAAATTTATTATGAAAAACACAACGGAAACCGTTCCTACGTCGTAAAGGTCTGCGCCTTTGAGTAACGAATATGTTGCGGTAATTACGAAAATCGCTATAGAAATTACGGTAACGGCAATATGTGCCTTTTTGACGTAAGCAAATATGCACAGCGCCATTGAAATTATAAATCCTATTACCACGACGGGGTTGGTAAGCACTACATTTTCCATACTATACTCCCGCCGCTTTAAGATCGGCTATAAGTCTTTCCGTACGCAATTTTGCGCCGTCCTCGTTTAGGTGATAATCGGTATCGAAAAAATACTTGCCGGGCAACACAAAATCTGTAACGGAAGATATAACGGGTACGTTATGTTCTTCGGAAATAAATTTTACTACGTTATTTTCAAATTGCTCCCAACGGCGCGCCTCCCTATCCGCCGGAGGCAAACCGTGATAATTTATAGGTGAAAACGAAAGAAACACCTTTACCCCTTTCAGTCTCAGTTCGTCGTAATACATTGCAAGCAGGTCGGCGGATTTTTCATTTACAAAATCGGGCTTAAACGTATAACTGAAATCTTCGGTAAACGCCTTGTTTTCTCCCGTAAATTCACGCGGCTTTATAATGTCTCCGAATTCGTTATAAACGCCCAGAGTTTCTTCATAACTTTCGGGTTCGAGCTCGGCTCTGTTTTTACAGTAAACGGAAAAACTTCTAAAAAACCCCTTTAATCTTGAAACGTTTACCAAAGAAAGCAAATCGTAATTGCCTTCCGTAACGACAAACATTCTAGTTTCGGCAGAATTGTTCGCCATGAGTTGAAACTGGCTGGCAGCTTCGGGCGCGTGTATCAAAACGTCGCCGTCGTCCACAAAATTGGAAATTATATCAAATTGAAAACCGGCGTTTGTTCCGCCTATAATGCCCATATTTATGATTCGATACCTGTTTCCGACCGCTTTTGCAACCATAGGCGAATTTAAGCCGTATGCAAAACTGCAACCGGAAAAAAATATCATTTTCTTTTTATCTTTTAAGAATATAAGCCTGTCTACAGCGTCGGCGAAGTACGAAATTTCCGTATCCGACTGATAGCGCGGGTAACTTGCGGCGTTTATATGCACTTTTCCTATTTCGCTGCCGGCAAAACTTTCGTCTCTTATATTTGAAAGAGAATCGAAAAAGAATAAATTACTTATTTTACAGTTTGTAAAAGCGCCGTCTTCCGCCGTTTTTACGGTTTTGGGAATTACGATATTTTCCGCCGTAACTCCGTCGCAAAATCCCGACTTAACGCCTGAAACGGGACAATCGCCCATTTCGTACGGCAACACCAATTTATCTATGTTTTTATCGCCGATATAAGAAGTAAGGTACGCCTTACCGTTTTCCTTTTCGTACTCGAAAAATTGATCGTCGGTAACTTGTTCCCATTCGGCGAAAAGTTTTGTAGCACCCTCCGCGTTTACAGAAAACCGGCTTCCCAAGCCTATGTGCTCGCCGCTTCCGTCGGGATGCCTGTTCCATCCCGTCTGAACATATCCCTTCCTTTCAATATTCAAACCCAAATCGGAATTTGTACGAATATGCGACTTTGAAATTTTGCCTTTTATGTAACCTTCAACGGGTTTTTCACCCGTATATTCTCCGCCGTTGGCATAATATCTTACAGCCTCGTCAGCGTTAGCTTCTCCCACCTTTATAAATTCCGGATATCTGATTCCGAAAAGCGTTAAACTGTATTCGTTGGGTGAAATTTTGATAACCTTGTAATTCCCATACGAACAACCTTCGGGAATATAACCTTTTCTGAATACCAAAGTCACCGTTAAATCCGAGCCGCGGTCTATGGTATAAGTATTTTTACGTAAATAATACTGCTCCCCGTCCGCAACCGTAACATTGATTGAATCAGGATTTTGCGGCGTAAAACCCGGACCGGCGCATCCGCAAAAAAGCAAAGTCAAAGCAAGCGGTAAAATTAAAAATAACTTTTTAAACTTCATAGCTCACCATCCTATCCGCATACCAACCCCAAGTATAATCGGTACTGAATGCCGAAAAAGCGCTTTTCCTAATAAATACGGAGGCTGCGGTATTTTCAAGTAATCCGTAACTTACCCCTACCTGAGAAGGCGACGTATGCCTTAAAATAATTTTTTCGAGCTTTTTACATCCCGAAAAACTGCCGTCGCGCAAGTAACGGATGTTATCCTGAATTACAACTTCCTTTAAAACTTCGTCGCCGGCAAAAACTCCAACCGCAAGCGACGTTATTTTCTTTCCCCCATAGGAATAAGGCACCGTTAACCTGTCGCGGGTTTTCCCGCTCTCCTTAAGCGCGGCAACAATCAATCCGCCTTTACCGTCGTCGGAATATTCAAAACAGTCCGCGTCGGAATCGTCCCCTTTATCTTCGGAAGGTTTTTCGGGTATTTGAAGCGGAGGTTTTTCGGGCATTTGCGCCTGCGTATGCGTAAATACGCCCAACTCGTTTTTTATATCTTCCAGAAGATTGATACTACGAACCGTCATCCCCGCCGAATTTAAATGATAATTGGTATCGTAAAACCATTCCGCGTCCATAATATACTTTTCCGCGTTGCTTATCACTTTATAATCCAATTTTGCGGAAATAAAATTATAAAATTTTTCAAGCGTAGTTTCCGAACAGTCGGTTAAAGCAAGTCGATTCATCGGCGGGTAAGTAAAATAAGTTTTACCGCCCTTTCTACGTACTACGGAAGCATAATCGTTTATATAATTAATAAACGATTCAGGAAACAACTCTCCCGAAAGAGTTATAAGCTGATCGGGAATATAGCCTTCCTGCATAATATTGCCTGTGCGTTCGGCGTTTTTCATGTCGCAATTTTCATCGAAAGAAGCGCGCGCGTATACGCCTTCCGTCTTTATTCCGCCTTCATGCGCATATTTTAACTTTTCTGCGGCGAAAGCGGTAAAATTACCTACAGTTTCCGCAACGTTTTCTTTTGCTATCCCCCCTAATATACCGAAGTTTCCGTCGGCAGAACGCAAAATCTCCTTTGCGGAAAAATATAAACTCAAAGTCTGTTTGGAAAATTCGGGTGCAAAAATAACAATATCGCCCTCTTTTATATGTTTCTCCGATAAATCGAACATAGCTTTCGTGCCAATAGCTCCGTACAGTCCGAAATTGCATACGGTATATTCTTCGCCCGCCGCTTTAAGCTCGTTTTCGATAAGCGCGCTATCCACTCCGAAAGCCACGCTTGAGGTGCCTATAATTACAATCTTTTTTCCCTTAGCAAAAATAAGTTTATCGTACATTGCCCCCAGTTCGCCGTAATATGTATCGGAAAACTGAGGCGCAACACAAAAGCCCGTTATCAAAACCGAAACGGGTATAATAAATATCAATATTAAAACTATTACCGCATTGCGAATAAATTTATTTTTGTTATTCATTTCCGAAAAAATACCGTTAAACGGCACATATATGCCTATATATATTATATCATTGCACGTAAAACAGGTCAATAGCCGTTCGTCACGGCAAACGCCCCGTTTGTCATAAAAAGCCCGTGCGCCATAAAACGCAGGGGCTTTTTATTTTTAACAGTTAAGATTTTTATTAACCTATAATGGATATTCCGTTCTTATGTACGTATTCGAGATAGGCGTTCAAAGCACAGTCGTGCTTTGAACGCCCTACGGGCAGCTCGGTGCCCGTAGTCAAAATTACCGAATTCCTTTCAAATTTTTTTATAAACCTGCAATTAACTATATACCCTTTATGTATTCTGATAAAATCACGCGAAGACAGCAATTCTTCCAATACGGTCATACGCGAATACACTGTTTTTTCTTCGCTTTCCGATATATGCAATATCTGCATATTTTTAAAACACTCAACATATTCGAGAGCGGCGGCGTTTACGGAAACATAACTGCCGTGTTGTTTTAATTCAAACTGTAAATAAGGTTCTTCCGCTTTCTGCATCTGCGCAACGTAACGGGTTATTACCCCCGTTATATCCGAGAAAAAATTCTCCTTTCTTACAAACCCGAACGGCTGAACCACAAACGTTTCAAACACGCGGTTGGAATTGCTGGATATGAAAACTATATCCGGTTTGTGTTTCATTGCGGAAATACGTTTCCCCAAAGTTATACCGTCTGTGCCCGGCATGTTGATATCCAAAAAAACAAGGCCGTAATTTTTAGATTGCATAGCTTTTAAAAGTTCGTCCGCACGCTTAAAAGAGTCCGGAGAAACTTCTATTGACTGCGAGGAAAAAACTTTTTTCACCGACCCGCAAATAATATCGAGCGCGTTATCCTCATCGTCGCACACCGCCACGCTTATCGTTCTTTTTATCATACTATCCCCTTTTTAATTAAACTTCGTTCGGTATACTCAGCAAACACTCGGATATAAACAAACCGTCTTCTATAAAGCATCGGTAAAATCCGTTGTATTTACTTACGACCTTTCTGATAATTTTCATTCCGTAACCGTGACGCTTTTTATCGGTTTTGTTGGTAGTCAAGCCAGCGTCCAAATCTTCCTGCTTTAGTTTCGTAGGATTGGAAACGCTTAATAACAGCTGGTCGCCGCGTATGTTTACAACCACGCTTACAAAAGGATTTTCGGGTTTATCTCTTTCGCATGCGTCTATGGCGTTATCTATCACGTTTGCAAACAGAGTTAGGATACTCGATTTTTTAAACGGAAGCTGCGACGGCACGGAAACGCGTATATCCGCTTTTATATCCTTTTCTCTCATTTTCGCAAGCTCGAAATTAAGCACCGAATCTATTATCTCGTTTCCGCTGTCCACCTGTTCGAACAACGGCACGGCAAACGTTCCCAACAGCTCGTTGAAATATGTTTTCAACTCCTCGTATTTGCCTTCTTCAAGCATTGCACGCATGTATGCATACTGATTTTTAACATCATGCTTTACTTCTCTCAATTCCGCCAGCCTGCTTTCGGAAAGATTAACCAATTCCTGCAAAGACAATTTTTTTTGTCTTTCTATTTCATAGGCAAGGTTGCGCGCTTTCTCCCGGCAAATGTAGTACGTCATAAAATACGTAACTATTACTATTACCAACAATATCAATATAATTACCGATACAAAAGGCATCAAACGGTAACTTGCCGTCATAAACTCTTTATTAAAACGGCGCATATATTCGTAGATAACAAAGACGGCGGCGGACAGCGCGTTGCTCGTAGTAATCATAATACAGTCGAATCTGTCCGTCTCGAATTTAAAAACGGGAAACATATAAAACAGAACGCCGCACGCAACCGTTAAAACGTAAGAACCGATTTTCGTGACCGCAATATCGAACGCGGGAATGGCCATCTCGATAGCCTGCCCGCACAGCGTTCCCATAGCGCCCATGAGAACGCACAGCGCAAACGCCGTGGCGCCCATTACAATCCTGTTTTTATAATTGTGTTTACCGCGAATTAAGGCAAACAACAAAATACCTATAAAGTATTTGAAAGACGGGTCGAAATAAAATTTATACGGCGCGCCGATAAGCGCTACAACCAAATCGGTTACAAGAAAAACCGCGGCAAGAATAATACATTCCGCGGCAAATATCAACGGTCTGAATTCGGCTTTACCGTCTTCCGTAACTTTTACGCCTAACAGTAACACGGTAACAACCGAATAACATAAAAGTTGCAACGCAAAAGGAAAGTCGAATATATGTTTAAAATAACTTGCTAATTTTTCTGCCATAGTACGGAATAATTATATTATAAATGTATACGAAATGCAAGATTAAAATGACGAACACCTTTTTATTCGTTATGAACGGCAAAAGAGCGCGCACTCTTGTGCGCGCTCTCTTTATAAGGAGGAAAAGACGAATCCAAACTATATATTAATATTCGTCGTCATCATGCGACTTAGGTTTCGCCGCTTTTTCGCTGACTTTAATAACATTTTTAGCTATTAACAAATCAACAGCAACAGCGCCGGCAACAAGTAAGCCTACGACTACCCAGCCAACTATTATACCTATCTGCCAAGGAGACATATCATAATAGATAGTAGCTCCGGGAGCAATTCCCACCATTATGTTGGAATTTGCTTTGTTGTACAGAAGGTGTCTTGTAGAACGTTTCAGCCAATAGATAGCGGTATCGCTCTTATCATCGTAAAGCGAGTTGTTTCCGTTGTTCGTAAGAGTTAAGTTCTGTCCTCTTCTCAAAGCGAAGTCGGTCGTCATGTAGGTGTTAGGTTCGCCGCCCGCGTCGGTTACAACCGTTCCGGTGAAACCGAATTCGTTTCTGAGTATCTTGTTTATACTTACAGAAGCGCCGCCGTAAGTTGCGCCTATACGGTTATAGCATGTCATTATACCTGTTGCGGCGGACATAACTCTTGAAGTCATTTCGTACTCGTTGTTTTCGTTTACCGAGTAATATTTAACGGTCATCTTGGCTTCCTTCATGTATATTTCCCATGCGCGGGTATATACTTCGCGGAAAGCCTGCTCGTTAACCCAAGCGCAGTAACCGTTCTTCTGACGGTTTTCTTCCTGGTCGTTAAGAACATAGTGCTTCATGAAGCATATAAGTCCTTTACCCGACGCGCCGGAAGCTTCCGCCATACCGATTTTACCGCAGAGGATAGGGTCTTCGGAATAATATTCGTAGTTTCTGCCGCCGAATGCCGAACGGTGCTGGTTCATACCGAATCCGTAAATACCGGTAAGAGGTTTTCCGTCGGAACGTTTCTGAGTGAAAGCTTCTTCGCCGAACGCTTCGCCCAATGCTTTTGCAAGCTCGATATTGAAGGTTGCAGCAACCATGGGAGCGCCGCAGTACCATTTGTTGTTGTCCTTAACCGCGGTAACGCCGTGTCCGTAGAAGCCGTAAGGGCTGTCTAAGTCGTAAGAAAGGGGAACACCGTTATCCACGTCCGCAATTTCCTGCCAACCGCCGTTGGAGAACATTGCCACCATAGACTCAATAGTGAACTGATTGATATAATCGTCCCACTTTTCGTCGTCGAAAGGAACGCCGCGCAGGTCTGCAAGAGTATAGCTTGTTTCGTCAACGTTTACTTCAGGAGTCTCGGTAATAGGATTGCCGTTGATATCGGTGCCGTTCTGTTCGGAATCCGCCCAAACGTCATATATAGCTATCTGATGTTTTGCTCTAGCGTCGGTCAATTCCAAATCTTTGGCTGTAGGAGCCGTGGGGAAGGAATCTTTGAAGTTTGCACGCGTAAAGTTATGCGCGAAACCGTCGCCGGTGGAACCTTCGTTGTATTCTTTGAATTTGTAGTTGAGTTCGTCGTCCATCACGTTGGTCGCAGTTACAAGGTCTGTGGAACGCTTTCCGTCTTTTGCGTCGCTGAACACAACTTTTTTATCAAGCGTATGAGTCCAAAGGTGTTTAGCTTTTTCGGCTTCGCTTTCAGCGTCAACCGTAGCCCAACTGTGGCTGCCGTCTAAATCGTTTGCAACATAGAATTTGTAGTCGCCCGCGTCGAGAATATACGCTTTTTCGGTCTTGTAATCGTAAGGAGTGAAGTAATCGCGCGAAGCGGTGATTTCCAAAATTTCGCTTCCGTTGGGTTGAAGTTCTTTGGTCTTTGCAAAACCTACGAGCTGAACATGGGATTTTTCAACCTGACCTTCCTGCCAAGGCTGACTTA
Organism: uncultured bacterium; assembly: GCA_949746255.1. GTDB lineage: Bacteria > Bacillota > Clostridia > Christensenellales > Borkfalkiaceae > Coproplasma. Next base: position 13,048 of record CATKAP010000202.1, on the reverse strand, counting down.
CGTAAACCTGAGCCACGCCTTTACCTGCTACCGAGCCGGTATTGGTTACTTTAACTTTGAAAGTATAAGTCTGTGTCGCCGCGTCATATACGGGAGTTTCCGCATATTCCTGCGTGAAAGTCGTATAAGAAAGTCCGTAACCGAAGGGATAAACTACCGCTTTATCGTAATCGTATCCGGCATACTTATTGCGAGCAGCTTCGAACGCAGCCGTTTCGTGATATCTGTAACCGATATAAATGCCTTCTTCGTATTCAACGAAATAGGAATTGTCGCTGTAAGAATTAAGCGAAGCGCTGTTGGTGTATCTGAAACTGCCGAAATTTACAAAAGTGGGATCTTTTTTAAGGTCGCTTGCATATATATCGGGAGTGTGTCCGGAAGGATTAACGTCGCCGTTAAGAATATTTGCAAGAGAAGTACCGCCCTGCGAACCGCAGCATCCCGCCCAAAGAGCAGCTTTTATTTTGCTGAAATCGTAAGTGGTATTGGTATAAGGATCGGTATATTTTCCGTCAACCAAAAATCTGTCTTCAAGGAATCCGAGTTCCATAGTATTCGCCGCGTTGATAACGACAATAACCGTGTTGAAATTTTTGCAAGCATAATCGAGAAGTTTAAGTTCGGCATTGTTTATGGTAAGTCCCGTACGTCCGCCTTCCGCCGTACCGGGCAAAACTTTGGTTTGGTCGTTGCCTTCGCCAGAGTTTCTCTTTAAAGTTACTACAGCCGTGTTGTATTCCGCGAAAGTGCCGGCAGCGCTCTGAAGATCTGTTTCGGGGTTGGCGAAATCTCCTTTTACGCCCGTAGCGGAATATAAGTCGTTTACAGCCTTGTTGGTTTTAAATTTGTTTTCCAAACCTTTACCGAGCGATATAGCGCCTGCTGTGCTGGCGGGGTCTTCGCCGCCCGACATATTGTTGTGCCAGCTGTAATAGCCTAGGATCGTGATTTTCTTATCCGCATTCTTAAAAGGAAGAACGTTATCTTCGTTTTTAAGAAGTATTATGCCTTCGTCTGAAGTCATTTCCGTAGCGGATTTCGCAATCTCGTAACCTTCCTTCTGAGTCTTGGCTTTAAAATCTATGTAATCCGCCGAAAGACCCTTACTGTCAATTACGTGCTCTTTGCCGCGCCCGAGGAACTGGTCCATATACGTGGGCATAGAATACATTACCGACGTTATTATTATCATAAGCGCGAGCAAGGAAGCTCCGACCGCAGAGACAATAGTTATCAGTTTTTTCTGTGCTTTGTTCATTAAAACTTATCTCCTTTGATATTTTTATTTAGTTTTACGCCGCCGCTTCAACCGGTGTTCGCATTGCCTTATTCTTCATAGCAAAATCACGTTGGTATAAAAGGAATGCTCCGCGCGCCGCTTTTAAAAGAGCAACGACTATACATATTACTAAAGTTACTACAGGAAACGCAAGCGTGACGTAAGTTCCTTCAGCCAAAGCGGGTATAAGATATTGATCTTTGAATCCCACTCCCGTTCCAAGGTTAACCGCACAATCTACGGACGTTGCGCCTACGCAGGCAATTAGTATACCGCCCAAAAGAATAGACGCCGCCATTACGAATTCACAAACGGCTTTGCCGCGGTTTTTCATCTTCATTCCGACGATAGAACATACGAGAATAGACAAAACAGGAAGAATCAAGCCCATAAAACTAGCCGCGTTGAATCCGAAGTCGTAAGCCGTAGGAACGTAGTCGCCCGCAACGTTGTCTATTCCGAGATGCAAAATATCCAGAGGAGGATATCCGCAACCGAGGAAAGTCATTTGCCAGCCGAAATAAATGTATCCGTCTTTGTATTTACTGTTGGAACCCGCCATTGTAAGCTCTGTCGCCGGCATAAGTAAAAACAGAATTAAGACTAAAACCGTTACTATTGCAAGAACAAGCGAAATTATCTTTGCAATTTTTCCGATTTTTTTCATTTTTTGTAATTTTTCGTTTGCTTCCATTCTTACCTCTTAGTCTGCCGCAGCTTCCGTTCCCGTAAGCGTAATATTGTATTCGGTAACGGTATCGGGTTGGTTGGAAGAACCTTTTTCAGTTACGGTAAACTCCATGACTAAAGTTACGGTAGAATCCGTTTTAGTCGAAGTAAACTTATTCTCTCCATATGTAATTTCATAATTACCTTCGGCGTTCTTTTCGTACTTGCAAACCACAAATCTCGAACCCGACGCGTTGTAAAGCACCGCCCAACCGTTTTTCGTGATTTCCATTGTATAATCGTCTTGCGTTTTCTCGTCCTTTCCGGCAAGCGCAAGAATTGTTTCGCCTTCGAAATCCTTATCGGTCAATTCGTTGCTCTTTTTGGTAGCCGACATAGAAACAAAGCCAGTCATAGTAGAACTTCCGCCTCCGGGACCGCTGCTGCCCGCCGATAACCCCGAGAAGCGATATCCTACGCCTTCCACAAAGTCATTGCTTACATAAGTCTTGCCTGCGGAAGTGATAGTCATTGTGTGAGTAGCCTCGTCTATCGACCAACTGCCTTTGCCGCTGAACGATTGCGAACTTCCGCTGCCGGAATAAGAAGCAACAGTTTTGTCTTCCATAAGATAAATATTAAGCTTGGATTTATCGCCGCCGGCGTATAATTCGTACTTGCTTTCTTTCTTATGATAGGTTTCGTAATTGCTTGCAAGCGTCTTTCTGTATTCGGAGTCTTTTGCCTGCATTTGAACAAGTACTTCCTCCGCTTTTTTATTGTTGATCGTGGGCGCAATGTAGTAATAGAAATTATGTCTGCCCTGAATCAAATCATAGTCTACTTTAATAGTGGTGTTGTCGATTTTTACCGTGTAACCCCAGCCGGCTTCTTCCGACCAGGTTCCGTTCATTGTAAAGTTATAAGGCGTCCAATCCGTAATCGCCGGGGTTTCGGATTCTCCTCCTTCCGCTTCCGCAACCATCATCGGCATACCGCCCGGTCCTCCAGGACCGCCGGGGCCTCCTCCCGTATTGCCGCCCTGCGTCTTTTCACTGCCACTTTTGCAAACGCCGGTTAATTTAAGCGTCTTGTCTTTTTTCAAGTCGAGTGAAAGGTTGTAGGTGAGATTGTAGTCTTTTTCGTTTATAGGTGAAACGAAAGTAGTATCCGCATCCCACGAAGTTTTCGTAACCGCTACGAAGTTCAGCACTACGTCGCTTGCAGGCGGCGGTGTGGAGTCAGGTTCTTTTTCGGTACATGCGGTAATACCGCAAATGCTTCCCGCCACAAACGTTCCGACCAAAAGCGCGAGCGCAAATTTTGATTTTCTCAATTTTTCTCCTCCTAAAATGTTGTTGTACGTCAAAGTAGGATAACATCTCCAACGCCTGCTACATTATAACAAATGCTGTTCACCTTTTTCAATAGGCGAATGACTTCACGAGGACAGGCGCGCACAAACGACTCTTCAACGTCCCTAAAACAATAAAATAAAAGACGAACGGCAATTCAAATTGCCGTTCGTCTTTTATTTTTTACCGTTCGTTTTAAGAATGATTAAGAAAAAAACCAACTTCCGCTTGCCGTATTAATAATAAAGAGGTACCTTTTAAAAACGGCTAATCCACCGAGGATGTAGCCTCGGTGGATTACTTTCGGATTATTTATGCGGCGACATCGGAAATATACTGATACATTCCGATAAACAGTTCTTCCACCGAAATCTGCACCTCGATATAGTTCATAATCGAGTCGTGCACTTTTGAAACGTCATAGGTGAACGTAATACATTCTCCCGCTTTTATCGTGACGGTTTCTTCGCCGTACACGTTTGCCGCAGGACGGCCGCTGCTCGTAGTCAGGGCAAACTTTATAGTTATATCTTCTTTACCGAAGTTTTCAACCGTGACGGTAACCGTTTTAGCATCGTTTACTTTGGTCAAAGTATTCATTTCCTGCGTCTCGAAATATGCGCCCGCCGGCATCTGCGCAGGAGCGTCAGCCGTGCCGCCATTGAAGCGATAGACGCTACCCTTTTCGTAATATGTGCCGTCGGAACTCTTCACCGCGCCGAAGATGTTGTTGTCGATTACCGAATAACAGTTCTTCTCTTTGCCTGAATAATAATGACCGTTCGGCGTTATTTTACCCGTAAAGTTCGTCTTGGAATATAAATTTTCGGAATCGAATACGGGCGCCAATGTTACGTTACCCGTAACCGTATACTTATCGGTATAGAGCTTAGCCCTGTCGTTCAATTCGCACCAGCCGCCGAAAACTTTACCCGCGGGCACGGTATCGGGTACCGCTTCCGTCAAATCTATTTCTCCGCCCATACCCGCTTTTATTGAGGAAGAGCCGTTGAGAATTCCTCCCTGCAAAGTTACGGTTACGTCGGCGCTTACGTACTTAGGTCTGATTGTAACGTCGCGTTCGGGCATTACGAACTCAACAGGATATTCGTTGCTTTCCCCGTCTACCCAGCCGACAAGCACCTTCCCTTCGGGAGGGGTGCATTTAAGCACGAGCTTAGCGGCGGCGGTAACGAGTTTTTCGGTTTCACCGTCCTCAAAGTTTATGCCTTCGGTCAGAGTAAGAGTATACGCCAAAGAAGAAGCTATAACCACATCCTCTTCAAACATACCGATAGTCCACTGTGTGCCGTTTTCAAGGTCTTTTTTTGTGTATATTCCGTCGGTAAGCGCGGGAAGCGTTCTTGCCCTCTGCGCCTTATTTTTACATTCGCCGTCCACCATTTCCTTAACGTCCGCAGCATGGCAATCCCAGGCAATCGTGCCGGTTGATGTTTCAGTGGGCGCTTTTGTAACGTTTACGAAGGACGAGGGGTCTGCAATAGTGCTTACCGTCTTATCCTCTACCATCGCCGAGGCGTGAACTTCAATATAGTCGAGATTAAGATAGTTCGAGCTTGCGGGGGTTATACTCAATACGCTTCTGCCATCCGCAAGCGAACTTTGAGTTTCCAGAGTAACCATAGTGAAATATGAAGCGCTACATCCGGAAGCGGGCTCGCCCGATTCGGGGTCGAAAGTCGCAGATAAATCTACCACGGGTTTGTCGTTTACCGTCATATTCGCATAACCGGCAAGCGCGGCGCCCGTACTACACGCATATTATCCTGCCAAATGATTGACAATTCTTCATAAATAAAATGTCTACGTAAAACAAGCCACGTAAACGCCGTAAAAACTCAAATCCTGAAATATCGGCGACTTCATATCCACGACAAACTATCCACAATAACCAATTAGGGCGACCGAATTAGTTAAAACTGGCGACCTTTCGGTCGCCAGTTATTTCTATATAATAATTCAATATTCGAACTTATAATAAATATAATGTTTATTTACGGTGTTCTTTTTTATAATAGGCTTAGCGAATCCGTTAAGATTTACGGCGTTGGGACAAAACTGCGGTTCAAGGCAAAAGCCCGCCCAAGGATAATATTTTCGCGTTTTGCCGGGAAAGCCTTCAAACACGCCGCCCGTATACAGTTGCAAACAGGGCAAATCGGTAAAAACGTCCAGCTTTATACCCGTCTTTTCACTCTCCGCGTGCGCCGCGTGCTCTCCGCCGAGAATAAAATTCACGTCGTAGCCGTTGAAACGCGCCAGCTGCTCCGCTCCGGCGTCTTTTCCTATGGGCTTCAACGTACGGAAATCGAAGGGGGTACCCGCCACGGCTTCCCTGTTTCCGAAGGGAACGTTTTCGCCGTTGACAGGAGTATAATATTCGGCGTTTATTTTCAGAACGTTGCCGCGGCAGTCTCCGCCGTCCTCTCCGTCCAGATTAAAATACGAGTGACTCGTCGGTCCCCACAGTGTATCCTTATCGCAAATACCCGAAAACTCGATTTTAAGACCCTTTTTTTCAACGGTAAATTTAACGGTAAGGCTCAGCGTGCCGGGGTAATTTTCCTCGCCGTCCGCGCTCACATACTGCATTTCAACAGAATTTTCGGTATAGGATAGCACCTCGAACACCTTTTTATCAAATCCTATAAAACCACCGTGCAAATGGTTGCCGCCGTCGTTCTTATTTAAAAAATACGGTTTACCGTTAAGAACGAATCTTCCTCCCGCTATTCTGTTTGCAACCCTGCCCACAATCGCGCCTGCGTAGGTACCGCTTTCCGAATAAGTTTTTACGCCGTTAAATCCCAGCGCCACATCCGCGCCGTTGACCGTCAAGGCGTTGACCCTTGCGCCGCAGTCGCAGACGGCGACGGATATAGCGCCGTCGCTTATAGTATAAAGATATACTTCTCTGCCGTTAATTCTGCCGTATAGTTCTTTTTTCATTATAGCCCCATAAGAAAAGTAAATTATAATTCGGTTACCGTTATTCCGTCGGAGATTTCCGCGTCGTATATACTGCAACAGTAACCAGTTTTGCGTGCGTACTCTTCCGAAACCGCCCTTTTGAAATCATCCGCGCCGTCTTTTTTGACAAGCGATATAGTACAACCGCCGAAGCCCGCGCCCGTCATTCGGGAACCGATGCAAGCCCAGTGCCTTTGCGCCGCTTCCGCAAGCGCGTCCAGCTCCTTTCCCGTAACCTCGTAAAGCTCCCTCAAAGACTTATGCGAAGCGTTCAAAAGCTTGCCGAGAGTCAACACGTCGCCGCGCTTCATTGCCTGAACCGCCATGTTTACTCTTGAGCATTCATCAACAACATGCTTGCATCTGAAATAGACCTTTCCTTCGAGCATGCGCCCATATTCGGCAAACTGCTCTTCGGTAACGTCGGCAAGACAGCTTACGGGAATAACTGTTTGCAAGGTCCGCAAGGCAAGCTCCGTCTCTTCGCGGCGTTCGTTGTACTTACTTTCAACGAGGTTATGCGGCTTATTGCAGTTGATTATCACCAAGGAATAATCGCCAAGCCCGAACGGCACGTATTCGTGTGTAACCGATTTACAGTCCAAAAGCATCGCGCAACCCTTTTTACCGTTTGCCGAAGCGTATTGGTCCATTATTCCGCAGTTTACGCCCGCGTACCCGCGTTCCGCTCTCTGTGCAAGAAGCGCAATTTCTTTATTGCTTATTTTTTCGCCGCCGATAACGGCAAGCGCCGCCACGGTGCTTACTTCTATCGCCGCCGAGCTGGAAAGCCCGCTTCCGAACGGAACGGTGCAATCCTGCAACATATCGCAGCCCGTCACTTTATAGCCCGCTTTTTGCAAAGCCCACGCCGCGCCCGCCTGATAATTGCCGTATTTAAGATTTTTATATCCGTCCAGACAATTAATATCTATCGTCACCTTGTCGGGCAGCGTGGTCCAGCTTAAATTAATTTTATCAGTGCCGTTGGGGCGGATATATACCGTGTTTTTGAGCGATAACGCCGCAGGAAAAACCTTCCCGCCGCAATAATCTATATGCTCTCCTATAACATTTACCCTTCCCGCCGCGGTAATTTTATACTCGTATTCTCTCATGCTTTAAACCCTGCCGTTTTTAAAAATCCGATAAAATCCTTTTCTTCTCCGAAAACAGCCGTATTTTGCAATATTCTGTAACAAACACTGCCCAGTACCTCCCGCATTGCGCCGCCAACATCCTTGAATTTACCGCTTTCAAACAGCGACTTGGTTTCCTCGTAAACGAGCTTGAACTGCGCATATTCGGGGGGCAACTCCCTATTTTCCGCTATAAATTTTTCCACTTTGGCAAGCTCCTCCTCCAACCTTCCGGGAAGTATAAACAGCCCTTGCGCCTCTATAAGCCCTATGCTTTCCTTTTTAACGGAATGATATTCCGGGTGAGCGTGAAAAACTCCGTCCGGGTATTTTTCGCTCGTTATATTGCTTCTCAGAATAACATTCATTTCGTACCCGTTTACGGTCTTTATAACGGTGGGGCTTATCGCGTTATGTACTCCGTCCCCGTCTTCGGCTATAATTCCGAGAGCGGAATTGTCGTAACGCGCCCACGCCTCCCTTATGCACTCGGCTATCTCTATAACCTCGTCGCGTTTATCGCTTATTATTCTTACAACGCTTCCGGGCCAGTCGAGTATTCCCACCGTCGCATCGGGATATTTACTATACCTTACCCGCCGCTTGATTCGGGCTTTATGCAGGGGAAGAATTTCCCCTCCGCCCTGATAGTGGTCGTGCGCTAGCACGCTGCCGCCTATTCTCGGCAACGGCGCGTTGCAACCTATGAAATAGTGCGGAAACATATCCACGAATTCCGTCAGGTTTTCCAACGTTTGCCTTTCTATATGCATGGGGATATGACGGCAATTTACAGCAATTCCGTGCTCTTTGAAATAGCCGTAAGGCGAATACTGCCAAAACCAAGGGTCACGACCGAGAGTTATGGAAACCGTTCTTAAATTTCTCTTGTTTCTTACCCCGAACCCTTCGTTTTCGCGGCAGATTACGCACTTTGCAAAGCCCGCGTCGACGCTGTTTCCCGCAACCGCCTTCTTCGGGTCGCGGAATTCGGGCTTAGCCTTATTTATGGTGACAATCAACCCGTTTGAAGTATCGAATCGGGGATTTTTATCCAACACGCTCTTTTTGACGTAACGGTTTTTAACGCAGTAACCGTAAAACCAGTCTGTTGCGGCTTTGCCCCCCTCCGACTTAAAAATTTCCGCAAATCTGCGGTCTGTTTCCGAGGGCAACAAGCTTAACTCGCCGTAAACGGCGTCCTCCGCCTCCGCGCCCTCCAAGCCGCTTTGCATAATTTCCGCAACGCGGTTGGCTTTATACTGCGCGTCCCTTTCGGAGAGCTCCAGATTTTCCTTTGCGTAAGCAATTAAATTTAAAATTTCCGCTCCGTTCACTATTCTCCCCCCGTTAAGATTTTTTCTTGTTGCGCTTTGCTTCCGTTTTTGCCTGATATTTTGCTTCCTCTGTCTCAAAGTTCAAACCCTTCTTTTCACACTTTGCTTTAAGCTCCGCCCTTCTCGCTTCGTCCGCGGATGCCTCCGCCTCTTCCTCTTCGCGGCGAAGTCTTTCCTCGGGTTCTATCCATTCCTCGCCGTTGGCAAGCGCTTCCGCCTTCTGCCGCTCCAAAATAACCGCCCTGTCGCCTTTAAGCAGTTTTTCAACCGTAAAGAATATCATAAGTGCCGCGCACAGCCCGTATGCTACCGTTTCAATCCAGATATAACTTACGGTATTCGCCGCAATGTTGGCTCCGCCGCCCGAAATAGCGTTGAATATTCCCGTAGCCAAGGGTGTAGCCGCCGCCATAATAGAGCTGTATATGGACATCGTAAGCCCGTCGCAGCGGAAGCCTTTTTTCGCCTCTATATGGTCCAAAACGTCGGCAATCAAGGCAAGTATCATATAGCACGCGGGCGAGGAGCCAAGACTCTTCAACGCCACGCCCACTGCAACAAGATAGAAGTTGTCGGGCGCGATTCCAGCGATAACGCCGCCGATAACCGCAATAACGCAACCTATCAAAACGACTATTCTCTTACCGAATTTAGCCGAAAGCGGCCAAATGAACGCCATTGCAACCGCCATGGGCACGGCGCCCAGAATATTTATTACGGACATTGCTCCCGAGCCGTCCTCGCCTCCTATCGCCGTACCCGAAAACATATCCGAGCAAAAGTAAGTAATGGAAATATTTTTGAACATTCCTCCGAATTGGAACAGGAAGCAGAATACTATTACCAACCACCAGAAGCCTTCCGAGGTTACGGCTTTAAGTTGTTTTTTTACTGAAATTTTTTCCTTGACGGCAACCGCGGCGTACGCGCTCTCTTCGGTAACCCTTTCGCGCGTAAAATAATACTGCAATACCGTAAACAGGAAGGTAACTATGCCTATGGCTATAAACGCCACCGTCCACGCCGTTTTATCGGGCGTTTCCCAACCGCCCAAAAACCAGACTATTATCATGGGGAACACCATGCCGCCCGCACCCATTACCCCTACGTTCGCAAAGTTGGAAAAGGACGCCAGAAGCCCCCTCTGATTCCCGTTTCTCGTGGAAACGGGAACCAAGGTGCTGTTTGCGGTGCTGTACAGCGGGTATGCAACCGAATAGTAAAGATTGTAAGCGACAGCCGTTAAAACCATAGTGAGCACGGGGGTATCCGTTCCGTTGCCCATGGGCACTATAAACATTACCGTGCACGCTACACCGAGAAGCACGGAAGCCAACAGTATCCACGGTCTTGCCTTGCCCGCCTTGGTTTTGGTCCGCTCGATGAGCTGACCCGCAACAAGATTGCCCGCCACTATCAAAACTACAGACAAAAGCGGCAGCAGCATTAGGAAAAGATTTATCGACTCGGTAAGCTGACCGTCCACCTTATAGTTGGCAAAGAGTACGTCCGTCCAATATCTGTTGAGAAAACTGGTAAAAATACCGCTCGCCAGAAGCGCGCCGAACGGTCCCAGAAAGTAACCGAACAGCGTTTCCCGCAATTTTACGTTTGCCGATTTTATCTTAGTCGAAAAAAGCGGATTTTCAAAAATGCTTTTCTTTTCCTTTCCCATAATCACACCTCGTTTACGGTTATTTCCGCCGAACCGCACAGCTTTCCGTCGGTAGCTTTTATTATAATTTTATCGGCGGAGGCTTTTACCACCGCGATTGCTTCGCCGTAATACGTATCCGTTTCGGTACCGGTATATCCAAGCTTGTTGAAGGGACAGGCATTACCCACGGCTAGCAGCTCGCAGCCCGCCGTTTCCACCTTTAATATTCCCCTTTCCAGGGGCTTTACGATGCCTTTGCCGTCGGTATATTTCAGCCTTACGAAGCAAACCTCGCCAGGCTTCGCCGTTTTCTTTTCGGGAATTACCGAAAGCAGCGTTTCGTCACCCGCCGTTTTAAGGGAGCTGCGGGAAAGCTCCTTACCGTTTTTATCGAGATTAACCGCGGTAATTTCGCCGCCGTAATATTTCACCTTGAAATCGAAGCGGCAATTCTTTTTGAACTTCTTTTTCCCGACCCTTTTACCGTTGATATACAGCTCCACGAAGGGCGCTCGGGAATAAACCTCCACGCGCGCCTTTTTGCCGTCCAACCCGTTCCACGACCAAGATGGCAACGCGTTTGAAAACTTCCATGCGGACGGGGAATGTTTTTCGTTTGTATGGCTTACGGGAACCACGGCAATCTGCGGTCTGTCGGTAAGCTCGAACGCCACCTTGGTATACAGAGCCTCTCCGAGAGGATTGCCTATCAAATCTATCCTTCCGCTGCCAGCGGTCACCCAACCCACGCCGTGCTTAAAGCTCGGAGCGTACTCCTTATATTCCCAACTGCCTACGCCGAGCTCGCCCAGATAATCCATGCCCGCCCACACAAAATCGCCTATAAGTGCGGGGGCTTTTTTTGCAAACTCCCAAAAATCGTACGCATCCGAACAGAATGTTTCACTGCCTAAAATTATGCGCTCGGGATACTTGTTAATATCGTGTTTGTACCGTAATATCCCGTAGTTATAACCCGCAACGTCCATCGCGGCGTAACAGCCGCGGGTCTTTACGTCGCAACCGTGAAGCTTTGCCATGGTCTTCATAAATTTGTCGCCGAACACGCCGGCAAGGTTATTGAAAAACTCGCTTCCCACCTTCTTTTGCGGATTGGCTTTGGCTTTTTTATCGTCGTACACCCCGAAACCCAACGCGTGCAGAAGGTTGAAGAAAATATTCACGCCGGTGGTTACGGGCCTTTCCCCGTCAAGCGCCTTGCACACCGCGCGCATCTTTTTAAAGAACTCTATACCCTTCTTCTGCCCCGTTTCAGCAACCTCGTTTCCCAATGAATACATTATAACGGACGGGTGATTATAGTCCTTGTCTATCATGTCGGTTATATCCTGCTCGTACCATTCCTGAACGTAGTCCGCGTAATCGTACATTGTCTTATGTATGTACCACATGTCGCAGTATTCGTCCATAACCATCATGCCAAGCTCGTCGCAGGCTTTTAAAAGCGCCTTGGAGCAGGGATTGTGCGCGCTGCGCACGGCGTTATATCCGTATTCCTTCAATATTTTTATTTTACGGTATTCGGCCTCCTCGTAGCACCTCGCGCCGAGCACGCCGTTGTCGTGGTGAATACACGCGCCCCTTATTATAACGCGTTTGCCGTTCATTTTAAAACCTTCGGAAGGCGTGCAGGAAATGGTTCTTATACCGCAAACTTCCACCGACTCGTCCCCGCCGAACTTCACCTTGCAGGTATAAAGCACGGGATTGTCGGGCGACCACAGCTCGGCGTTTTTAACCTCCAACGCGAATACGGCAATACCGTTGTCACCCGTATCCGCCTTATCCTTCGCAACCCTTTTGCCGCGGCGGAAAAGCTCCACCTCCACCTCACCCAGTTCGGAGGTCTCAACCTTTATTTCCAGCACAGCGGGGTCGGTGCCGAGCGTGCGTATTTTAACGCCGTTCGGCTCTATGTGCTTTTTTTCCGCAACCCATAAGCTTACGGGGCGGTAAATACCCGCGCCTGAATACCAACGACTATTGGGTTGGTCCGCGTTGCGCGCTATAACGCGGATTTCGTTCTCCTCCCCGAATTTTAAAAATTCGTTTACTTTAACGTAAAAATTAGTGTAGCCGTAAGGTCTGTATGCCGCCTTTTCCCCGTTTATATAAACTTCCGCGTTGCGGTAAACGCCTTCGAACTCGAAAGTAAGAATTTTTCCGGCGTATTCCGCGGGCACGATAAACGATTTTTTATATTCATAGTCGAAGCATTCGTACCAACCCGTGTTGGTGCCGCCCTCGCTGTCCATAGTGCGTTTTTCGTAAATCATAGCGTCATGCGGCAGAGTAACGCCGCGCCATTCTTCATTTTTGTTTAACCGCCTGAATTGCCAATTATCGTTAAAATTGATCTTTAACATAACAGTCCCCTGATAATATTTATGTCGTTATAATTTTACCAAAATTGAAAGTCTTTTTCAAGAAATATTTTTATATTTTATGGACATTTTTTTATATTTAAAAAAAACAGCGGGCGTTTACCGCCCGCTGCCTTTTAACGGAGAAATCAACTCCTATAAATTTTTCTTTCAATCTTCCGTTTTATCTCTGGTGAAGAAACAGCCGACCACGGCTATTACCGCCGCAACCAT